>JAITSR010000433.1 GCA_031287655.1 Clostridiales bacterium | reverse complement strand
TGGCCGTCGTAAATCTCCCAGAGCCGCTCCGTCGAATAGGAGCCGCCCGCCGCGAGCATCTCGTCGAGCGCGACCTCAAAGACCTTCGCCGCATTGATCTTCACGCAGTCGTTCAGCGTGTATTCGAGGCCGGGCAGGCTCATCCAGTGGCAGCCGACCGCGATGCGCTTGCGCGCGAGCTCCTTGGGATAGCCCATGCGCATAAAACCGCCGTTCAGCGCCTCCTCGCCCGAAAAGCGCGGCCACGCGTTCTTGTGCTCAAACAGGTAGCCGACCGCCTTGCGCATGAACGCGCGGTCGATGTCCTTGTGGACGCGCACCGTGATGTTACAGGTCGAGTTGAGCTTGTCGGCCGCCTCGAGCACCATGTAGCTGAACTCGCTCAAAAGGTCGTTGTCGTCGCCGTCGAGCCCGCCGATCTGGTAGTAATGCGGGTCGTTCAGCAGGAGGCAGGCAAGGTAGAACACCGCCTCGTCGCGTGTGATTCTGCCCGCCGCGAGGTCCTTTTCATAAAAGCCGCGCAGGAGCGTGTCGAGCTGGAAGCCCGCGCCGTCGCGGTTGTAGGTGCGGCTGACCATGTTGAACCAGCACGCCCACTGACAGGCCTCGCGCAGCGTCTGCGGCGCGCCGAACAATATGCTGCGGTTCACCTTCGCCATTTCGAGAAGGTTCTCCCGGAGCCGCGGATGCTTTTCGAGCGCCGCGAGCCGCTCGGCCTCCTCGGCCGCGTGGGTCATCCACTGCTGCACGCCGCGGATCACGAGCGCCTCCGCGTCATAGAACTCGTCCCTGCCGGGGTTGATCGCGCGGTATTTTTCGATTTTGTCCAGCAGGCCGCCCCACCCGAGTTTGAAGCCGATCTCGTAGTCGCCGCCGAAGTGCGCGTCCGAGCCGATGCCCGGCACGATGCCGTAGAGTTTTTGACGCTCCTTGAGATGGTCGAAAGGGTACGCGGGGTTCCAGCGCTTGTCCTTCTGCTTTTCCGGGAACCAGATCATCGAGAACATCCACCGGCAGGTAAAAGCGTCCGCCGGATCGATGTAGACCGGGTGCTCGTCCATCAATTTGTAGAAGTTTTTGCTCCAGCCCTCGTAGCCGAACCATGTTCCGCTCTCGTGATTCGGGATCGGCGTGAATTTGTATTCCTCCGGGGCGGGTACGCTCCCGTAGTCGTCGCCGTCCTGATACACGGCGATCTTGGATTTGACCTGCGTCTCGGCGAGCTTCCGCTCCCGCAAAAGCGCGATGCGCCTGTCGTAGTCGAGCGGCTCGCCCGGCGGCACTAAGTTTACCATTTGATTCATATGATGAACCTCCGTTGTGTTGATTGATACGCTGATATGCGGGCGGCGGGACGCGCCGCGCCCGCGTTCGTTCCATCGGCGGGACGCGCCGCCTTTACATGACCTTTACGGGGAAGCCCGCCGTCTCCGCGGCCGCCCTGAGGCGCTCCGCCTGTCCCTCCGCCGCGGGCTTTGCGCCTTTGAATAAATGCTCGAGCCCGAGCGCCTCATACTTGCTCTCGCCGAGCGGGTTGTATAAGAGCAGCTCAAAGCTCACGATATTTTTGAGCCCCCGGACGATGCCCGCGATGTTCCGAATCTCATCTTCGGTGTCGTTCACGCCCGGAATGACCGGCGTGCGGACGATTGTCGGCTTCGTCTCGGAGATGCGCCGGACGTTTTCCAAAATGGCTTTGTTGCCGACGCCGGTCCATTTTTTATGCGCCGCGTCACAGCTGAGCTTGATGTCGAGCATCACGAGGTCGAGATGCGGCAGCATCGACTCGTAGACAGGCCACTCCGCGAGCATGTTCGTCTCGATCGCCGTCGGAATCCCGGCGGCCTTTGCCGCGCGCAGGAGCGCCGTCGTAAACTCCGGCTGGCTTGCCGCCTCTCCGCCGCTGATCGTCAGGCCGCCGCCCGAATTGCGGTAGTAATCGGCGTCCTGCAAGACCTCGGCCATCACGTCCTCAATACTCATTTCGAGGCCCGACATCACGAGCGCGCCCGAAAAGCAGCTGTCGGCGCAGGCCCCGCAAGACACACAATTTATCGGGTCATACGCGGCCACGCCGTCATTTTCCGAAAACGCGCCGTGCTCGCAGACGGCAAGGCACGCGCCGCAGCCGATACACCGGTCCGGATAGCGCATGAGCTGCGGGGCGAGCGCGAGCGTTTCCGGGTTGTGGCACCACTTGCAGGCCATGTTGCAGCCCTTCAAAAAGACTGTTGTGCGGATTCCGGGTCCGTCCTTCAGCGAAAACCGCATGATTTCCGTTATGATCCCTTTCATTCTGCCTCCGAAAAATAACCAAAATAGAATATGAATTTTAGCGCAAGTATAAAATCAATCGGTATTCAGAGGACATTTCGCCCGCCGAGAGGATCAATTTCAATTCGGTCGGTCTCCCGCGGCCCTCCGGCGGCTTTAGCCCGTTCAGCGGCGCGGCCTCCGCGCAGTGATCGCAGTCAGCGCCGCTATCGGTTGCGCCGTTGCCGTCGACAACGCCGCCGTCGGCGGGCGCTTGCCGCTCCCGCAAAAGATGCCGCAGCGTCGGACCCGCGAGGTTTTGGTTCGCGGGAATCGCCGGGTGGTCCCAACGGAGCAGGAAATGCCGCTCGCCGCCGTATTCAAGGAAGGCCTCGGCGGCGCCCGCCGGAATCCCCTCCGCCCCGTCGTTCAGGAGCCAGAGGTCCGCGGAGAATACGTCGCCCGGCCGCCATGTAAAGCGCGGAATCCGCGCGCTGAAAAGCCGGTTCCGGCAGGCCGCGGCGACCGCGTAATACGCGGGCTTTGGTGTGGCGGGGTAGTTGAGCAGCGAGTTGTTCGCGATCGTCGGCCACGGCTCGTTGTAGCACCAGTTCAGGGACATCGAGCAATACGGTTTCTGCCTGCGGGCTTCCTCAAAAATACACTTGTAGCCCTCACATTCGAGCCACTGACTCCACTCGATCATCTGTTCGAGCGAGGCCGGCTCGCCCAAGTACTTGCGCAGCGTTTCGATCCCGCCCCATGAATCCTCCGGCGACCACGCAAAAAACGCGTGATGGGCGATCGTCACGTCGTTCGGCACAAGCGGGAACAGTTTTTCGCGCGTCGTCGCGGCAAGGCATGTCTCAAGGTTCGAGATCGACGGCACGCCAAACTCCGTGTAGGCCGTGTAGTGCGCCCCGGCCATCGCCTGATAGACCTCGCGCCCGTCCGGATACATAAACAGATAACAGCCGTGGGCCATCCCGATCACCGGCGACGTCGGCAGGAACGGCGTTTTGCGGTCGAGCTCGTAGCAGAGCTTGTTCAGCAGGCGCAGGGGCAAAGATTGATCGGTCATGCCCGACCAGTTGTTAAAGAGCTCGTTGCCGCCGCCCCAGATCGCAAGGCAGGCGTGGCCGCGCAGCCGCCGGATAATCGCCGCGGCCTCGGACTCCAGCGTCGCGAGGTATTCCGGCGTATCCGGATAGTTGTTGCACGCGAGCGGGAACTCCTGCCACACCATGATGCCATACGCGTCGCAGAGGTCGAAAAAGCTCTCTTTGTTGATGATGCCGCCGCCCCAAATGCGCAGGAGGTTCATGTTCGCGTCCCGCGCGCAGGTGAGCAGCGGGCGGTAGGTCGTCTCGTCGATCACGCCCGGAAATATCTCCGGATTGACCCAGTTGCTGCCCTTCGCAAAGATCGGGACGCCGTTCAGCGTGACCGTAATCGGCGCGCGGCTCCGCGATTTTGGGAAATCCTCGGGTTCCTCCCATGTTCCGGGGTTCATCGTGAGCGCGATTTTACGGAAACCGACCGTGCCTTCCCGCTTGTCGAGTACGCGCCCGTCTTTTTCGAGCAGCAGCTCCCAGCGGTACAGATTCGGCGCGCCATAGCCGTTGCACCACCAGAGCGCGGGGTTTTGCAGTGTCAGCGTCTCGGAGAGCTCCGTCGTTTCGAGCGCGGGGCGTCCGTCGGGCGCGAACAGGCGGAAGCGGAGCGTTCCGGCCGTTTTTGACGCCGGCGTCGACGCCGCGGCCGCCGTCGTTGTACTAGCTGCTGATTTTCCCGCAGCCGATTTCCTCGCAACAGCAGCCGCCGCAACAATATCCTCCGCCGCAGCCGCGTCCACCGTGATGCGCGCGGTGAGCAGGTCCTCGCTCAGTGTGTAGCACACCTCCGCGCGCGCGATCCGCGCCGCAGGTTCGAGCGTCAGCTCCGTCTCATCCCATATGCCGGAGGGCACGAGGCGCGGGTGCCAGTCCCAGCCGTAGCTGACCGGCGGCTTACAGCTCCGCGCGGCCTCTTGGCGGCTGTCCGGCTCCCCGTCCGGCGCTTTCGGGATCGGGTCGATCACGACGGTCAGCGCGCCGCCCGCGTCGGCGTATTCGCTCAAATCCAGCTCAAACGGGCGAAACATCCCCTCGTAGGCGTAGAGCGTTCGACCGTCCAGACGGACCTCGTACCGATAGTCGACTCCCCCGCAGCGAAAGACGAGGCGCTCGCCCGCGCCGACCGCGGTCTTGGGGATTCGCGTCCGGTATACCCAAAAGCAGTCCTCCATCCAACGGTACGCTTTGAAGTTGTCCTCCCAATTCCAGTCCGGCATCCCTTCGGCCTTTGCCCAGTCGATCTGCACCGCGCCCGGCACGACCGCCGGGACGAATTTTTGCGGCGCGCCCCCGCCTTGCTCCATATGGCCGACTTCCCATTCCAACGGTATCCGCACAGCATCCCCTCCTTTTGTATGTCGTCAGCTTACACTGTCGTCGTCAGCCCACAATAAAGCCGCGGATGATCGCGACCATGTCGTCATAGCCTTTCAGAAACTGCGCGAGCGTGCGCCGCGTCGCGCCAAAGCCGTCGAACTCGTCGATCCGCAGCCCGTCCGGCTCATAGGCCCGCACGAAATCCGGAAAATGCTTTTTGAGCTGCGCGACCAGCTTGGGATCGACCGGCGTATCCATCCGATTCTCGCAGGGAATGTCGCTTTCGATGAACTGCCTGATCCACTTGTGCGTGATCGTCATCGAGACGTCGCCGCCGATGAACTGCGACCAGTGGTAATGATTGCGGAAGGCGGCGGCCAGAAGGCGCGTGTGATACCCACGCTCGCGGTAAATCCGGTACGCGTTCTTAAAGACCGCGACGCCCGACATGTCGATCGCGATCGGATCGACCGTGATGTTCTCCGCGTTCATGACCTCGCGGAGCCAGTCCTCGATCCGCCCGACCATGATCGTACACACGGGGAAAAGGCCGGAGTTGTCCCTGCCGGCCCGCTCGCGCCGCGAAAGTCCGCGGGCGATCGCCTCCGCGACCGCGATCGACTGAGGTACCGTAAACGAAACCGTCGCGTTGACGTTGACGCCCTCGTATGTCGCTTCCTCGATCGCGGCGATCCCCGCGGCCGTCACCGGGATTTTCACCATGATGTTTGGCGCGAGCCCGCTGAAATGGACCGCCTGCGCCGCCATCTTTTCGGCGTCCCGGTAATATTTCGCGTTCGTCTGGATCGAGATAAAGCCCGCCTTGCCGCCGGTCCTCTCAAACACGGGCAGGAGCTTTTTTGCCCCATCCTGCGCCATGCGCTCGTTCAGCGCCCACGCGACGTCGTCCTCGGTCGCTTTTGGCATCGCCGCGATCAGCTCGCGGATCAGCGGGACATACGTCTCCAACTCGGCTTTCAACACTTGCCCGACGATCACCGGATTTGTCGTCGCGCCGACCCCGCCGTGCTCGATCGCGTAGTTGAGCTCCGGAATCGAGCAGCTGTCATTCCAGAATTGCGTCGGCGTCGTCATCGACATTTCATGCAGCACACTTTTGTAAGCGCCCATTGAACCGTTCCCATCCCTTCCTTATTTCTTTCCTTATTATATTCTTCCTGCCTCATTCCGTCCGCGCGAACTTTTGCAGCGCGGGGTGGAATTTACAGGACATTCCGCGCCCCTCCGGATAAGCGATCCATACGTCCTCTCTGGGGAAGTTCACCTCGCCCGCCAGTATTTCTCCCGCGTGGCTCACCGTTATCGCGTGCGCCGCAAAGAAGCTGCCGTGCGCGCCGCTGTCCGCCGTGCCCAACTGCGCCAATTCCTCGCCTTTTCTGTTAAACACGCGCAATTGGGAGTGATGGGTGCGGCTTCCGGGCTCATAGAGCACGTTGTCAAGGAACATGATTTCGCCCAGTTCCGCCACATAAACGTTGTCGCCGCGTACGCACACATCCGTCGGGCGCCAGATGTCGTCCCAAACCGCCCGAAGCTCTCCGTCGAAGGTGAAAATCTGGATGCGCTCGTTCTCGCGGTCGCACACATACACGTCGCCGTTTTGATCGTCCACGCCTATGCCATGCACCACGTTAAACTGCCCGCGCGCCGTCCCCGGTTCCCCCCAAGACTTTATGTGCTTTCCATCCTTGGAATAGTGATGGACCCGCGCGTTGCCGTAGCCATCCGCGATAAACAAATCGCCGCCGTCCGTCGCCGCGATTTTCGCGGGGTGATTGAACGAATCGGTGCTTTTTTGAATCGTGCAGTAGTCATAGTTGACGCATCCCGTATCAATCGGGCTGTCGGGCGTCCCGATCGTACCGATGTGATGGCCTTCCGGGTCAAATCGAAACACGCAGTTCCGCATCCCGTCCACCACATACACGTTATCCTCGCGGTCGATACAAATCCCGTGCGCGTTTTTCAGCATCCCCGTCCCGAACGCGCGCAAATACCGCCCTTCGGGGCTGAGCACCATAACGGGGGTATTTAAACTGCCGCAAATCCGTGTGGTATAATAGATGTTGTCCTTGGAATCCACTGCCACGCCCGACACATCGGGCATTTTCTTTATATTGAAATCCATCGGTACAAACTGAAACTTCATTTAATATATACCTCCGATATTTTTAGCGGGCGGATTTCCGCCGCAACGCGTTCAAGAGCGTTCTGCGCCGGGAAAACTGTCCATTATGATCATATGCCCGGAGACATCGTTTGTCAATCGGATAAAACAAGACGGGCTGCGCCCGAATGATATGCGTTCGCTGGTTAAATTGATGCGAACAGGCAGAATGCGAAGGTTATACCAAGTCGGCGAGATTGCGCTTGCCGTATATAATGTGGCGCACCTCCATCACATCGTCAATCACAACGTAAAACACGGTGTAATTTCTGACCTGTATCGTGTAATACAAATATTCACGCTCCTTGTTAGAGCGGTACGGCGCATACAGCTGCGGCGCGGTAATGCGGCGGTGTATTGCGGTGTATTGCGGCGTCTACATCGTCAATCAGTCGCAATGCCGCTTGCGGATTCTGTAAATGCACGGAGATATAGTCCGCAATGTCGGACATCTCTTGTTCAAACAGCGGCAGATAGCGCAGGCGATAAGTTTTATCCATTTACTCTCGCCCGCAGCCGCGAGAAAACTTCCTCGTGAGTGTAGCGCACATCAGAGCTTGCGGCGGAGCGATCGGCTTCATCAAGTTTTCGCTCGACATCTTCGGTAAGATCCGCGTACCTCTCCAAGCTCATCACAACCATCACACCGTACCCGTTTTTAGTGAGATACACAGGTTCTCCGGCGCTGACCGCGTTCTCAATTTCGGGGAACTTGTTCCGCAAGTCCGAAACAGGCCTAATCTGTATCATAGCATGAACACTCCAATCGGCAAAATTAGATC
>JAITSR010000432.1 GCA_031287655.1 Clostridiales bacterium | reverse complement strand
CTCAATCGTATCCAAATCTCTTCTAAATTTCATCTTCGATTTTAGGGCATATTTGTTCCCAAACGATGAAAATAACGCGCAAGCGGCGCGGGGGAACAGCATACCCGGCGGCGCGCCGCCCCTCCGCGCACCTCTGCGCGGCTCTGCGCGGCTCTCTTGCGCGGTTTGAATTTCGTTTCGCGAAAAAAACCGGCGCTCTTATGAGCTGCCGGTCTGCGAGGAAATGCGAGGAAAAAATACAGGAGCCGGGATTTGAGGTCGGCTCCGATGCCTCCTAATTGGGAGCGGGAGGTCCGTCTTTCGATTCATCGCGTACATCGTGCATATCCGTTGCGGCTTTCGCGTTTTTTGCGGCTTCCGCGCCGGTCACGGCCTCCGCGTTTTCCGCGTTTTCCGAGGTTTCCGCAGCTCTCACCGCGGTACAGGCCTCAAACAGAAGCGACGAAAATTCCAACACGCTGCGGAATTGGAGCGTGCGATGGCCGCCGTTGACCCACTGCACCTCGCCCTGCCAACTCGCGTTCTGCTTATACTGGATTCGCACCAAAAAAGAGAGTTTCGGCTTCCCCGGGTCGGTGGCACTGCCCGTCTTTAGCGCGCCGAGGATTTCATGGATTTCGTCTGCGCCGCGCGCCGCGCCCTGCCCGCCCATTCCGGCAGAAATACCGCCGCCGCTCGGGATTCCGTCCGTCGGCCCGGCCATCGCCCCGCCGACGTCCTCGCCCCACCGGCGGAGCCGATAGCCCCGCTCCGGGAAGTTCAGCGCGTCCGTAATCATCTGTATCAGGTTCACCGCTTCAAACAGCGTCGAAAAACGATACGCGCTGTCTGTATATGTATGAAGGATCGTCCCGGACATCTCCGTCCGCGAGATTTCGGAAATATTGATGACAAACGTGGAGGCGCTTGTGCCGATATGGACCCTTATGAGCCGACGGCGGTCCGAATGAGCCGTATCGGGTTCGTAGCGCGACATCACCCCGCCCCGGATGTCCCCCATATGGAGATCACTCGTCCCTCCGTTTTTCTTCATAGCCCCTTATCCGTTCTTCGTTCAAGTTTAGTCAGTATATTTTGAGGCAACGCCGTTTATTTTCGGATCATTCCGAATCACTCCGCCCGGTTTCCGCCGTTGACATTGGTTCCGCAGCCTAAAACAGCCTTCTTGTCTATCATATCACGAGACACTCACATCTCACTCGTATGACAATTACATTTCAATTACGTTATAAATGCGCGTGGGGCGGAGCGCGCCGACACGCCGAAAAAAGCCCCAAACACACAAACGGCTATACGCCGTGAGTCAGTCCAGGACTCTATTCCAAATCCATCAATGAGGTGTATTCGAGACGGACGCGTACCCTTTGATTCTGCTTCGTCTCTCTGAATTTATGTTCGAGTCGGCGCATGACCTTCTGGTTGTCCTCGACCGTGATCGAGGGCAGCAGCATAATCAGCTGGTCCTCGCTCCACCTGCTGACCAAGTCCCCGGCCCTGAGCGTTGATACAGTGACGCGAATCAGCGTGTCAATCTCCTGCTTGGCCTCCTGCGTCTCGAGCGCAAGATCACTGTCGCTGGAGAGCGTCGCAAGGCATAAAAACTGCGAACGGCCGTTTCGGGGCATCCGCCTGGATTCAAGCCTGTAAATCGACCGGAAAATATCAAGTTCGCAGTAAAAAGCGCCCTTGCTGCCGGTCGTCTCGTTTAAGCGCGCCTGCACCTGCGCAAGGTCGGCATGGCTCAATCCGCCGGATTTTTTGATCCGGTCGTAGCTTCGCTTTAAAACGGCGGTCGGCTTGATACCCATCTCGCGGTAGAGCATCGCCGTCACATATTGGTAATGCGACTGCGCCTGCATGATCTTGCCCATGTCAATCAGCGCGTCGATAAAGATCGCGTGGAACTGGTCGTCCATCGCTTCCAGCGAGAAAACGCGTTCGCACAGATCGAGGATTTCCTGATACCGCTCCGCGTTCCGAAGCAGCGTCGCAAGCTCGACGCCGCCTTCAAAAAAAAGGCGGCTGTATTTATTGCGGGTCGCGAGGACCCAGCTGTTATAGATGTACTCCGGGAGGTATTCCCCTTTGTAGAACTCCATCGCCTCTTTATATAGCATGATCGCGTGCTCGGGGTCAAAAGCGCTGATCGTCCGCGCTTCCGCGACCTTTTTTTCAAACACCTCGGCATCGAGCCAGTAGCCCGCGTCCCGGTTCAAAAAATAGCTGCCGTCCGCAAAGCGGATATAGGAGCGCTCCTGCGCACTGCCTTCTGAATCCTGAGTTGCGTTTTCGATCACGCGCCTCAGCCGGTAGACCAAATTATGGAGGGCGGCCGTCGGATTCGAGCCGTTTTCTTCTTCGCCCCAAACGGCCTCGTAGCAGTCCATCACCGACAGCTTGTTGTCGCGCATTGTAATAATAAACTTAAACAGGTCCCACATTTTTTTGGAACGACCAGCGGCGCTTGAGACGTTTTTCCCATCCCGCTCAAGCCGAAAACCGCCAAACGTATAGATTTTCAGGTCGCCGCCCGTGTTTTTCCCGGCAGCTTTCCGATTTGCCATCCCAAACGTGTCCCTTCCTTCGTTCTCATCCGTTATTGCAAATTAATACATCATATTATCATATGTTCTTGTTCTATTTCTTGACAGCGCCCACCGCGTCCGAATCCGTGTCTGCATCAACACCAAAATCCACATCGGTCGTGTCGGCGCCGATACCTGCTCTCGCCGCCGCTTCTGAATCCGTCTCCGTCTCAGCGTCCGTCCGCGCAGCCGCGTTATTTGCTTCCTCCTCATCATATATGCCGATGCCCACCGTCTCACCGCGCCTGCCGCCGCGCTCCCTGTTCTCCCCGCGATCCTTGTGCTCCCTGATCGGCACGATCCGTATACGCAAGGGCAGATAGCGCAGACTGTCCGTAAAGTCATAGTGCGAACTGGCGTCATCGGGGGATTCCCTGTTGTCGCGAATGATCGCCTGCTTAATCCTGCGGTTCAGCTCCTCCGCGTCAAAATCCTGCTTGCATGCCAAAAGGACGAGCACCTGCCTGTCGTTCCACTCGCAAAGGATGTCGCCGCGCCGAAAGACGTTTTTTACGACGTTTGTCAGATAGGTCACGTCGCTGATTTTTTGATAGAGACGGTTATCGGTGTCGAGGTCAAGCGTCTCGATGATGCAGATGTACGGCATATAGGTCGAGCGCTCCGCGTGCAGGCGCAGGATATAGCAGTGGTGCAGAAAAATATCCTTGTCGCGCACGATTGTGCCGGTGTCGGTCGAAAATTCCATAAAATACTGCTCGAGACCGTCCTCATCAATCAGCTGGTTGTGCTCCATTTCACGAACGATGTTCCGATAGAGGTCTTTGAGCCGTGACGAATTTGCGAACCTCTCCCCCCGGCCGGGCAGCGCCGTGATCATGTCATAATGCTTGAGCGCGTCGCCGCGGTATCCGGCTTTGCGGAGCGCGTCCATATAGATTTCGTGGATATATTCCTCGGAGTCCTCGAACCGGAGCACTTCTTGGCACAGCGAGATGATTTCGTCAAAATCCTGATGGCGGTAGCAAAGGTTCGAGAACGTCTCGATCAGCCGGAACCACATACGCCGATAATTCAGCCGGTA
>JAITSR010000367.1 GCA_031287655.1 Clostridiales bacterium | reverse complement strand
CGATGGGCACGGAAAAGAGCAAGGGCACGAAGGTGTTCGCGCTCGGCGGCAAGATCAACAACACGGGCCTCGTCGAGATTCCGATGGGCACGACGCTGCGCGAGATCGTCGAGGAAATCGGCGGCGGCTGCCCGGACGGCAAAAAGTTCAAGGCGGCGCAGACCGGCGGCCCTTCGGGCGGCTGTATCCCGGCGTCCAAGATGGACGTCCCGATCGACTATGACAACCTCGTCGCGATCGGCTCGATGATGGGCTCGGGCGGCCTGATCGTAATGGACGAGGATAACTGCATGGTCGACATGGCCAAGTTCTTCCTCGAATTTACGGTCGACGAGAGCTGCGGCAAGTGTTCCCCGTGCCGGATCGGCACAAAGCGGATGCACGAGATTTTGGAGCGCATCGCGGACGGCAAGGCGGAGCTTTCGGACCTCGACAAGCTCGAGGAGCTCGCGAACCATGTGAAGATGAACTCCCTTTGCGGTCTCGGCCAGACGGCCCCCAACCCCGTGCTTTCGATGATGTCCAATTTCCGGGACGAGTATATCGCCCACGTCGTCGACAAAAAATGTCCCGCCGGCGTCTGCAAATCCCTGCTGTCCTATGTGATTTTAGAGGACAAGTGCAAGGGCTGCACGATGTGTACGAAGGTCTGTCCGGTCGGCGCGATCTCCGGCGAGCGCAAGGCGCCGCATATGATCGACAGCAAACTCTGCATTAAGTGCGGCGCGTGTATGGACACATGCAAATTCGGCGCGATTATAAAGCGGTAGGAGGATGAGTGAGCGATATGGCAGATATGGTCAACGTAAAAATCAACGGGCGTGACGTCGCGGCCCCCATAGGCTCGACGATCCTCGAAGCCGCCCGGATCGCCGGGATTGAGATTCCGACGCTGTGTTACTTAAAAGAGATCAACGCGATCGGCGCGTGCCGCATCTGCGTCGTCGAGGTGAAGGGCGCGCGGACGCTCGTCGCGGCGTGTGTGTTCCCGGTCAGCGAGGGCATGGAGGTGCAGACATCCTCCCCGCTCGTCCTGCAGTCGCGCAAGATGACGCTCGAACTGATCCTCTCGACGCACAAGCGCGAGTGCCTTTCGTGCGTGCGCAGCGGCAACTGTGAGCTCCAAAAGCTCTGCAAGGACTTTAAGGTAGACGACGAGGACCGCTTTGACGGGCACAACCCGGAGTACGCGGTCGACGACACCTCGATGCACATGCGGCGCAATGACAACAAGTGTATCCTTTGCCGCCGCTGCGTCGCGGCCTGCTCGCGCTGGCAGAACGTCTCCGTGATCGGACCGAACGAGCGCGGTTTTAACACACATATCGGCTGCGCGTTCGACGAGGACTTGGGCAATGTGAGCTGCGTCTCCTGCGGCCAGTGCATCGTCGTCTGCCCGACGGGCGCGATCTACGAAAAGGACGAGACGGACAAGGTATGGGAGGCGCTTGCCGACCCGAAAAAGCATGTGATTATTCAAACGGCCCCGTCGACGCGCGTCACGCTCGGCGAGTGCTTTGGGATGCCGGTCGGCACGAACGTCGAGGGGAAGATGGTCGCGGCGCTGCGCAGGGTCGGCTTCCACGGCGTGTATGACACGGATTTCGCGGCGGACCTCACGATAATGGAGGAAGCGCACGAGTTTGTCGAGCGCGTCAAAGAGGGCGGGACGCTCCCGATGATCACCTCGTGTTCGCCGGGCTGGGTCAAATTCTGCGAGCACCGCTATCCGGAGTTCATTCCGAACCTCTCGACATGCAAGTCGCCGCAGCAGATGTTCGGCGCGATCGCAAAGAGTTGGTACGCGCAAAAGAAGGGGATCGACGTAAAGGACCTGTTCGTCGTCAGCGCGATGCCCTGCACCGCAAAGAAGTTTGAGGTCGGGCGCGACGCGGAGGAAAAGTTCGGCGCGTCGGATGTCGACGTCGCGCTCACAACGCGCGAGCTCGGCCGCCTGATCAACCGTGCGGGCATTATGTTCACGGAGCTGCCCGACGAGGCCTTTGACGCGCCGCTTGACGAGTCGTCCGGCGCGGGCGTGATCTTCGGCGCGACGGGCGGCGTCATGGAGGCCGCCTTGCGCACGGCGGTCGAGGAACTGACGGGCGAGCAGCTCGGCAGCGTCGACTTTACCGAGGTGCGCGGCACGCAGGGGATCAAAGAGGCGACATATACGGTCGGCGGGCTGACGGTCAACATCGCGGTCGCCTCCGGCCTGCAGAACGCGGCGCGTCTGCTCGATTCCGTCAAGAGCGGGGAGAAGCAGTACCACTTTATTGAGATCATGGGCTGCCCCGGCGGGTGCATCAACGGCGGCGGCCAGCCGGTGCAGCCTGCCTCGGTGCGCAACTTCGTCGACCTAAAGTCGGTCCGGGCGGCCGCGCTCTATCAGGCCGACAGGGAGAATCCGATCCGCAAGTCGCATGAGAGCCCGCTGATGAAAAAGCTCTACGCGGAGTTCCTCTCAAAGCCGGGCTCGCCTAAGGCGCACGAGCTGCTGCACACGCACTACAAAAAACGCGCGAGGTTCTAAAGGGCCCCGTTCTTTTGTACCGCGACAAAAGAACCAAAAACGCGCCGGGGGTTTCGATTATCCAGAAACCAAACGGGTAACATCGGTTCCCCACCGGGGAGCCGATGCCCCGGACCCCTAAACGACTAGGGGCTTCTGCCCCTAGACCCAGGGAATAAAGAACGAGACAAGAAACGAAGAAAAGAGAAATTTTGGCAGTTGGCGGGCGGGGGCAAAAGCCTCCGCCCGCTTGCATAGGAAGGCGGCGGGGAATGGCGGAGCAGGGCAGAGCGTCCCAATATATGGATGAGAAGCGGGAGATGATGACGACCGCGCCGGTCGAGCGGCTTGTATGCCGCATGGCCGTGCCGACGATCATCACGATGTTGATCTCCGCGCTGTACAACATGGCGGACACCTATTTTGTCGGCTCGATCGGCACGAGCGCGACGGCGGCGGTCGGGATCGCGTTCCCGCTGATGGCGGTCATTCAGGCGTTCGGCTTCTTTTTCGGGCAGGGGGCCGGGAACTACATCTCGCGGGAGCTCGGCGCGCTGAACTTTGAGAGGGCCGCAAAGATGGCCTCGACCGCGTTTTTCTCCGCGCTGATCGCCGGAGCGGCGCTCGCGGCCGCGGGCTTTTTTGCTGTGAGACCGCTTGCGCTCGCACTCGGCTCGACCGACACGATCTTGCCCTACGCGCTCGACTATCTGCGCTTCATTGTCATCGGCGCGCCGTGGATGGCCGCCTCGCTCGTGCTGAATAACCTGCTGCGCTTTCAGGGCAGCGCTTTTTATGGGATGCTCGGCATGACGAGCGGCGCGGTCCTGAATGTCGGACTCGACCCGCTCCTGATCTTTGTGTTCGGGATGGGCGTCGGCGGGGCCGCGCTCGCGACGATGATCAGCCAGTTCGTGAGCTGCGCGATTTTACTCGTCGGCTGCACGCGCAAGGGCAATGTGCGCATTTTGCCGAAGAACTTTTCGCCCTCGCCCGCGGCGTACCGGGAGATGTTCCGGGGCGGCTTCCCCTCGCTCTGTCGGCAGGGGATCGGCAGCATTGCGGCGATCGCGACGAACCAGTTCGCGCGGGGCTATGGAGACGCCGCAATCGCCGCGTTCTCGATCGTGCAGCGCGTCACGATGTTCGCCTATTCCGCGTTGATCGGTTTCGGGCAGGGCTTTCAACCGGTCTGCGGCTTCAATTACGGCGCGGGGCGCTATGACCGCGTCAAACGGGCGTTTTGGTTCTGCGTCAAGGTCGCGACCGTGTTCTTGACGCTGCTCGGGCTTGTCATGTTCCTTGCCGCGCCGCACATCGTCACGGCGTTCCGAAGGGACGACGTTGAGGTGATCGGACTCGGCACGCTCTCGCTGCGCCTGCAAACGCTCGCGTTCCCGCTGTTCGGCTGGGTCGCG
>JAITSR010000356.1 GCA_031287655.1 Clostridiales bacterium | reverse complement strand
TCAAAGGAGATGTACCTATGAATTACAAAATGATCGAAATGAAAGAACTGACGGTGGCGGGTATCAAAAAGACGATGAATCTTGTAAACGGAGACGAGGATTTTTACGGTATTATGCGGATGTGGTCGGCGTTGACGGAAGATACTGCGGCGCCTATCATGCCGTTGTCCAACGGCGCGATAGGCGAGCTGATCGGCGTTTCCGCAAACAACAACGGACGGACTTTCGATTATTACATCGGTTGTACGACGGAAGAAATGTCTGTGCCGGGCTTGGAAGTCTTACACATTCCGGCGGCGACATGGGGCGTGTTTGAAGTTACGGGAGCGCTGCCGGACTCGATGATCAACACATGGAAACGCATTTTTACGGAGTGGTTCCCGTCCTCCGGTTATGAGAGTCTGCCGCTTCCAACGATAGAAGTGTACTCTGAAGGGGACAGCGGCGCTGACGACTATCACAGCGAGCTGTGGACGCCTGTCGCTAAAATGAAACCTCTAAACCCTTGAAAGGAATGGTGTGATGTCTGAAATAACGTCGCTGAACCTCGGAAAGACAATCGAGAAAAAGCTGAAGTCCGTCGGCATTTGCACCGCGGAAGCGCTGCGGGAGACGGGCAGCAAGGAGGCGGTTTTTCGGTTGAAGGCTCAATACCCGTCGACCTGTGTTGTGATCCTGTATCATTTGGAGGCCGCCTTGCAGGGCGTTGCAATAAAGGAGTTGGATTCGGCCCGCAAAGCTGAATTGAAAACATTTTTCAATCAGATAAAGGATTGTTGAGGGCTTGGCGCCGCGGGCGGCGCAGAGGTGAGAAAATGCAAATCAATCGGCTTCTCGGTATAGTTTTCTTTTTGCTGAACAAAGGGGGCGCGACCGCCGGGGAGCTGGCGGCGCGTTTTGAGGTTTCGCAGCGGACGATACTGCGCGATGTGGACACGCTTTCGGCGGCCGGCATCCCTGTCTATACTTTGCAGGGCAAGGGCGGAGGCGTCGCCCTGATGGAGAACTTTGTCATAGACAGAGCCGCTGTGTCAGACGAGGAACAGGACGAAATATTGTTCGCGCTGCAAAGCCTGACCGCGGCGGGGCAGGCGGATTACACCCAGATTCTCACCAAGCTGCGGGCGCTTTTTGACAAAGCGGAAACGGACTGGATAGAGGTCGACTTTTCCCGTTGGGGACACGGCAAAACAGATAAACCGCGCTTTGAAATTCTGAAACGGGCAATCATAAAGCGTCAAGCCGTCCAAATCATTTACGCCGGTTCTTATGGCGAAACCGCGAGCCGGAAGGTTTATCCCTTGAAGCTGGTTTTTAAGTCAAAAGCGTGGTACTTACAGGCGTGGTGCCCGCAAAAAGAGGATTACAGGACGTTCAAAAACAGCCGTATGTTAAGCGTTGAGCCTCTGCCCGAATCCTTCGAGGGCGAAAGTTTTGAGCCGCCGCCGATAGAGTTGGACGCGCCGGTGTCCGCTCAGATGATAAACCTGAAATTGAGATTTGCCCCTTGCCTTGCGTACAGGGTATTCGATGAATTTGATATGAGCGAAGTCACGCGCAGCCCGGACGGTTCCTTTGGCGTTGAGGTCAATTTGCCGGAGGACGCATGGCTCTACGGCTTTCTGCTGTCTTGCGGCGTTTACGTCCAAGTGCTTGAACCGCAAAGTGTCAAAGAGCGGCTCCTTGCGGAAATTGAAAAGCTGCGGAAATTTTATGCCGACGATATAATATGACATACTGTTGTCTTGTTTTCCGGGATATACTGTTGATGCGGCAATCGAAAAGGGCTTGCCGGGACGGAAGAAAAACAGAACCAAAGCCGCGCCAAACCGACGGGCGGCGCGGAAATACACGGCGCGAACGCCGACGGGAGGGTAAACCATGTCCAGACCTGCAACGAAACCGGAACTGATCAACGCGGCAAACGAGCAATTTGAAAAGATGTGGAAGCTCATCGACTCCATGACGGACGATGAACAGACGCGGACCTTCAATTTCGGCGATGATTTTCTGCAAAAGCAGAAGGAGGCCCATTGGGCGCGGGACAAAAATCTGCGGGACGTACTCGTCCATCTGTATGAATGGCATCAATTATTGCTGAGCTGCGTTGAGGCGGACCAAAGGGGCGAGGCAAAACCGTTTTTGCCCGAACCCTACAACTGGAAGACATATCCCCAAATGAACGTCGGATTTTGGGAAAAACATCAGTCGACTCCTTACCCGCTGGCAAAGGAAATGCTTCAAAAAAGCCACGCCGAGGTAATCGCGCTGATCGAAGTCTTTTCAAACGATGAATTGTTCTCAAAAGGGCGTTTCGCGTGGGCGGGAACGAGTACGGCGGGCAGTTATTGCGTTTCCGCAACGTCCAGCCATTACGATTGGGCGATGAAGAAAATCAAGGCGCACATCAAGGTTTGCAAAGGCTCGTGAATCCAATTTCCGCGAGGAAAAATAAAAGGCGGCGGGGACGACAGGCGGCGGGCGCTTACGGGGATTTTTGGAGGCGCTTTGCGACCGGGAGGATGGCATTTACGGCGACGCCGACGAGCAGGCCTGTGAGCACGCCGGAGAAAATCAGTACGGGGAGATAGAGGACGATATTGAACGAGCGCAGCATCAGGGCGGCGATCAGTATCTGGCCTACATTATGAAATACCGCGCCAACGGCGCTGACGCCGACCGGGCTGACCGGGCCGACCGGGCCAACCGGGCTGACCGGCCCCGTGCCGTCGGCCGGGCTGATTTTCCCGGCGCCGCCGACCGGTCGGGCCTTGCCCGCGGTCTCGGAGAGCCGGATCAGGAGTCCCATCACAAAAAAACTCAGCAGCGAGCCGGAAAGGCTGTACAAAAAGGCGGCCGCGCTGCCGGTCAAGAACATCAAGACCACGCACTTTAGGACGACGAGCGCCAGCGCCCGGGAAAAGCGAAAGACATAGAGCGCCGTGAGGATCACGACATT
>JAITSR010000054.1 GCA_031287655.1 Clostridiales bacterium | reverse complement strand
TGCCCTTGATGTCATTGGTCGCGTCCACGAGCATTTTTCCGTTTTCGGTGTTCCTGATCGCGTAAACGCCGCCGACTACCGCCCTGTCCGCGTATTCCGACCGCAGGGCCTTTTTGCCCGCCGCCTTGTCCGTTCTCTTTTCCATTTCGCCGTCCCCCTTTGTGGATTCAGAATCTACCTATTGCAGGCCGCCTGACGACCATCTTACAACGATTCCGTCCCAACCGCAAGCCGCGGAGCCATGGTAACACAGCGAGCCATGGTAACGCATTGATTTTTCGGGTCAAATTTCATATAATAGGCCGAACGCGTTTTCGCGGATCAATCAATTCCGTAAATCAAGGGGGTCAATTCGATGAGCGGACCGGTAAAACTGGCGAAGGTGTTGATCGTGATCGGGAGCGACTCGGACTTCCCGGTCGTCGAACCCTGTATCAAACTGTTGAACGAGTTTTCGGTGCAGACGGATGTGCATGTCTGCTCGGCGCACCGGACGCCGGAGCGCGCCTCGGAGCTCGCGCGCGGCGCGGAGGCGGACGGGGTTGACGTTGTGATCGCGGCGGCGGGGAAGGCCGCGCATCTGCCGGGCGTGCTCGCGGCATACACGCCGCTCCCGGTGATCGGCCTGCCGGTCAAGTCCTCCACGCTCGACGGGCTTGACTCGCTGCTTTCGATCGTGCAGATGCCGTCCGGAATCCCCGTCGCGACGGTCGCGCTCGACGGCGCGGAAAACGCGGCGCTGCTCGCGGTACAGATCATCTCCGTCCGCGACGCCGTGCTCCGCGGCAAAATGAAGGAATACAAGGCCGAGCTCGCCCGGAAGGTTGAAAAAAAGGACCGCGGCATACAGGAAAAGCTAAAAGCCCTGTATCCGCGCGCATAGCGGGGCGGCGGCGGAAGGCCCAAAAAATGGCGGAGAGCGGCGGAAAGGGTTCATATGACGACGACAAACATCGGCGTGCTGGTTTCGGGCGGCGGCACGAACTTGCAGGCGATTCTTGACCGGGTGGCCGACGGCACGCTCGCGCGCTGCCGCGTCGCCGTTGTGATCGCGAGCAGGCCGGGCGTCTATGCTCTCGAGCGCGCGAAGGCCGCGGGCGTCCCGGCCGTGTGTATCAGCCGCAAGCGGTATGTCGATTTGGACGCGTTCGACGCCGCGCTCGTTGAGGCGCTGCGCGCATACGACGTCGACCTCGTTGTGACGGCCGGTTTTCTGACGATCTTTGGAAAGGCCGTCGTTGACGCCTACCCGAACCGGATCATCAACGTGCATCCGGCGCTGATCCCGTCGTTCTGCGGCAAGGGCTTTTACGGTCTGACCCCGCACAAAAAGGCGCTCGAATACGGCGTGAAGCTGACGGGCGCGACGACGCATTTTGTGGACCTCGAGGCGGACGCGGGCCCGATCATTTTGCAAAAAGCCGTCGAGGTCGCCCCGGACGACACGCCTGAGAGCTTGCAGAAGCGTGTGATGATCGAAGGGGAGTGGTCGATTTTGCCCGAGTCGATCCGTCTGTTTTCGGAGGGCCGCCTCCGCGTCGAGGGCCGCAGGGTGATGATCGCGGAATCAACTCAGAACACATAAAAGGGATGGGGTCACAGCGTGAAACGGAGGTTAAAATGGTCAAAAGAGCACTGATCAGCGTGTCGGACAAGTCGGGGATCGTAGAATTTGCAAAGGAGCTCGTCGCGCTTGGCATTGAGATCATTTCGACGGGCGGCACGGCGAAGGCTTTAAACGACGCGGGTATCGCGACGCTCGAGGTGCAGGATGTCACGGGCTTCCCCGAGTGCCTCGACGGGCGCGTCAAAACGCTGCACCCCAAAATTCACGGCGGTCTGCTCGCAATGAGGGGCAACCCCGCGCATATGGCGCATATGAAAGAGCTGGGCGTCACGATGATCGACCTTGTCGTGATCAACCTCTATCCGTTCCGGGAGACGATCGCAAAGCCGGGCACAAGGCTTGCGGAGGCGATTGAGCAGATCGACATCGGCGGCCCCGCGATGCTCCGCTCGTCCGCAAAGAACTATCAGGATGTGACGGTGCTCGTCGACCCGCGGGACTACGCGCGCGTGCTAAAAGAACTCGCGCAGAGCGGCGGCGTTTCGGTATCGCTGAATTTTGAGCTCGCAAAAAAAGTCTTTTCGCATACGGCAAGTTATGACGCGCTGATTGCGGATTACCTCGCGCGGCAGGGTCCCACAGATCAAACGGCGGCGCCTGTGAACGCGGACGCGGATCGGGATGACGCGGAGATTTTCCCGGACAAGTTCACGGTCACGTTCGAGAAGGCGCAGGAGATGCGCTATGGCGAAAACCCGCACCAAAAGGCCGCGTTCTTCCGGGAACCGGTCCCCGCAGCGGGCTCTCTTGCGACGTTTTCGCAGCTGCACGGCAAGGAACTCTCCTATAACAACATCGGCGACCTCGACGGCGCGCTCTCGCTTTTGCGCGAGTTCAGCGAGCCCGCGATGATCGCCGTCAAGCACGCGAACCCCTGCGGCGCGGCCGTCGCCGACAGTATTTTTGAGGCGTACAAAAAGGCTTACGAGTCAGACCCGACGTCGATCTTCGGCGGTATCCTCGCGGCGAACCGGACGATCGACGCGGCGACGGCGGCGGAGATCAACAAAATTTTTATTGAGATCATCGCCGCGCCGGGCTATGACGCGGACGCGCTCGCGATTTTGACAAAAAAGAAGAACATTCGCGTTTTGACGCTGGACACCGCGGCCGCGCGCGCGGCAGAAGCGGGCAGGGCGTCAGGCGTTGCCGCGGCTTCTGATCTCTTTTTCAAAAAGGTGGGCGGCGGCCTCTTGGTGCAGACGGAAAACCGGGTCGTCGCGGATCGGGCCGCGCTCACGGTCGCGACAAAAAAACAGCCGACACCCGATGAAATTGAGGACCTGCTCTTTGGCATGGCGGTCGTAAAGCACACAAAGTCAAACGCGATCGTGCTCGCGAAGGGCTGCGCAACGGTCGGCGTCGGCCCCGGCCAGACCTCAAGGATCATGGCGGCAAAGATCGCGATAGAAATTGCGGGCGGACGCGCGTCGGGCGCGGTCGCGGCGTCGGACGCGTTTTTCCCGTTCGGCGACTGCGTTGAGGCGATGGCCGCGGTCGGCGTGACCGCAATCATCCAGCCGGGCGGCTCGCAGAATGACAAGGAGTCGATCGACGCGTGCGACCGTCTCGGCATCGCGATGGTGTTCACGGGTATCCGGCACTTTATGCACTAGACGTAACCTCAACTTCCGTTTCGTCGCTATTTGTGACGGAGCGGAGCGACGAAATGGAGGTTTTATGAAACTGTTGGTGGTCGGCGGCGGGGGACGGGAGCACGCGATCGTCTGGAAGCTCGCACAGAGCCCTTTGGCCGAAAAAATATACTGCGCGCCGGGCAACGGCGGGATCGCGGGGCTCGCGGAGTGTGTGGATATACGCGCGTCCGATGTGGACGGACTCGTGCGATTTGCGCGCGAACGGGCGATTGACCTCGTCGTCGTCGGGCCGGACGACCCGCTCGCGCTCGGGCTTGTCGACGCGCTCGAGGGCGCGGGGATACGGGCGTTCGGGCCGCGCAAGGCCGCGGCGCGGCTCGAGTGGAGCAAGAGTTATTCCAAGGGCTGGTTGCAAAAATACGGAATCCCGACGGCGGCCGATCAGACGTTCACGGACGCCGCGGCGGCGCTTGCCTATCTTGCGGAAAGGGAGCCGCCGTTCGTGATAAAGGCCGACGGACTCGCGCTCGGCAAGGGCGTGATCATCGCGGGGGACCGCGCGGAAGCGGAGGCGGCCATACGCTCGATCATGGTCGACAGGGCTTTTGGCGACGCGGGCGCGTCTGTTGTGATCGAGGAATATTTGACCGGGCCGGAGATGACAGTGCTCGCCTTTACAGACGGGCGGACGATCCGGCTGATGCCGTGCTCGCAGGACCACAAGCGCGCCTTCGACGGCGACAAAGGGCCGAATACGGGCGGCATGGGCGCGTTTGCGCCGTCCCCCGTCTATACGCCGGAGATCGCGCGGGAGTGCGAGGAAAA
>JAITSR010000340.1 GCA_031287655.1 Clostridiales bacterium | reverse complement strand
GTCGCCTCGGAGAGGCGCTCCGGCAGGCGGACGCGCCGCCGCCAGATGTCCGCGAGCGCCTGCATCCACAGGCGGCTCTCCGCGCCGCCGCCGATCATCGTGATCGCGGCGTCCGGCGCGAGTCCGAGGCAGCCGATGATCAGCCGGAGGTTCATGCCGACGCCCTCGAGTACGGCGCGCGCCATATCCGCGCGGCTCGTCGTCGCCGAAATCCCGGCAAACGCGCCCCGCGCATTGACGTCCCAGCGCGGCGACCGCTCCCCCAAAATATAGGGCAGAAAGATCAGGCCGTTCGCGCCGACGGGCGAGACCGCGGCGCTCTCGTCCAGCCGCTCAACCGGCGCGCCGTCGCACAGCGCGTCCGAAAACCACTGCGCGGAAAGCCCCGCGGCCTGCATTGTACCGCACGGCGTATAAAATTGCGGGTCGAGATGCGCCCAGTTGAACGTGCGCATTTCGGGGTCCGTCAGAGGCTTGCGCGCGACGGAGGAAATCCACGAGGACGAGCCGAGTATCCCGTAGACGTCGCCCTCGCGCACGGCTCCCGCGCCGACGCAGGCGCACGAGCCGTCCCCGCCGCCCGCGACGACCGGCGTCCCGGCCAGAAGCCCGCAAGCCCCGGCCACGGCCCGTGTCACGCCCCCGACCACGTCCGTCGAGGCGTGCAGCTCCGGCAGGAGCGAGGCCTTGATGCCGAGCGCTTCAAGGATCGTATCGGACCAGCGCAGCGCGGAGAGGTCCAAAAGATTCGTGCCGGAAGCGTCGCTGTAGTCCGTCACAAAAGAGCCCGTGAGCCGGTGCAGGATATAGTCCTTCGCATTCAGCACACAGGCGGCCCGCTCATAGGCGGCGGGCTCATTGTCCCTCACCCACAGGAGCTTTGCGGCCGTGTAGGACGCGCTCAGGCGGTGGCCCGTAATCCTGTACCCCGCCTCCGCCCCGATCCGGCCGAGCATATCCTGTTCCTGCCGCACGGCGCGCGTGTCGGCCCAGATGATCGCGGGGCGAAGCGGCGCCCCGGCCCCGTCCACGAGGACGCAGCCCATCATATGCCCCGACAACACGACGCAGGCGATCTCACCCGGAGCGACAAGACCCGCACGCGCGCCCGCGTCCGCGCCGGTATCCGCCGCGACGGCGCCGCCGCCATCGACGCCAACGTCCGCGCCTCCGCCCCCGCCCAAGAGTTCGCGCGTCGTCACACAGACGGCTTTCCACCAGTCCGCGGGCGACTGCTCGACCCATCCGGGGCGCGGATAATCCGTCGCGTAGGCATACTTCGCGGACGCGACCATGCGGCCCCGCGCGTCAAACAGCGTCGCCTTGTCGCCGCTCGTGCCAAGGTCATGCGCGAGGATATACGTCCTGTCCCCCATGCCAAATCCCCCAAGGCCCTCCGCCTTTAACTCTTTACTTTCAGTTTTGGTTCCGTGCCGCTGATCAGCCGCCCGATGTTCTTCCGGTGCATGATAATCAGCAAAAGCGCGATCGTAACCGAATACACCATAAAATAGTTCGGCTTTGCGAGGATCAGCGAGACAATCGGCAGGCTCACCGCCGCGATGATCGACCCGACGGACACATAGCGCGTGAGCAGCAGCATGATGATAAAGACGCAGAGCGCGATCGCGCCGATCCGATAGTCCATCAGGAAGATCACGGTCGCGGACGTCAGAACGCCCTTCCCCCCCTTGAACTGGAAGAACAGCGGGAAGATGTGCCCGAAGATACAGCTGGTCCCCGCGAGCAGCATACCGAGGTTCGGATTTTCAATGTCCACAAAGCGCTCCGAGCCCACCTCCCCCGCCGTCAGGGCATAGCCGACAAGGCATGCGAGCACGCCCTTTGCGACGTCGCCCAAAAGCACGATTACCGCGGCCTTAGGACCCAGCTCGCGGAGCGCGTTCGTCAGTCCCCCGCTCCCGCTCCCCCGCTTTCGCAGATTGACGCCGTAAACATTCCCGGCAATCACCGCCGTGTTGACGCTGCCGAGGATATATCCGGCGACCAGCGACAACAGCAACTTAAAAATCAACATTTACAACAGGACCTCCTTTTTTTGCGCCGAGGCCGACAAAACCACAGTATCTCACCGCTTCCGCTCGTCCCGCTCCCGGTTGATCAGCCGGATCGGCGTCCCTTCAAAATCAAATGTCCGTCTCAGCGCGTTTTCAATATATCTCGAATAGGAATAGTGCATGAGCTCAATGTCGTTCATGAAAATCACAAACGTCGGCGGGCGCACACCGATCTGCGTCATATAGTAGAGCTTCAGGCGCCTGCCTCTGTCGGACGGCGGCTGCGCCGTCGCGATCGCCTCGTTTAAAACGTCGTTCAAGAGGCCCGTCGGAATTCGGAACGACGCGCTCTCATACACTTTTTTGATCAGCGAAAAAATACTGCGGACGCGCTGCCCCGTCTGCGCGGAGATAAACAAAACGGGCGCGTAGCGCATGAAGCTGAGCTTTTCCAAGACGTCCCTGCGGTATTCCTCCGCGGTTCCGGTCTCCTTTTCAACGAGGTCCCACTTGTTGATCAGGACGATCGAACTCTTGCCCGCCTCGTGCGCGTAGCCCGCGATCTTTGTATCCTGTTCCGTCACGCCGTCGCACGCGTCGATCATAATCAGGCACAGGTCCGCCCGCTCGACGGCTGTCAGCGCGCGCATGACGCTGTATCGCTCGATCGACTCGCTGACCTTGCTCTTGCGGCGGATGCCCGCCGTGTCGATCAGCATATAGCGGTCGCCGCCGTCCTCAAAATACGCGTCGATCGCGTCGCGCGTCGTACCGGGCTTGTCGCCCGTGATCACGCGTTCCTCCCCGAGGATTTTGTTCACAAGCGAGGATTTGCCGACGTTCGGTTTGCCGATGATCGCAACCTTGATCAGGCCTTCTTCCTCCTGATCGTCGACGCCGGGCGGCAGATACTCATAAATCGCGTCGAGCAAGTCGCCCATACCGAGGCCCTGCACCGACGAGATCGTCAGCACGTCGCCGAGCGCGAGGTCGTAAAACTCATACGCTTCGGATGGCATCGGGCCGGGGCGGTCGACCTTGTTCACGGCGATAATCATCGGCTTGCCGGACTTGCGGAGCAAATCCGCGACTTCCTCGTCCGCCGCCGTCATGCCGTCCTTCGCGTCCACCATAAAGACCACGACGTCCGCGGTCTCGACCGCGACCTCCGCCTGAACCTTCATCTGCCGCATGATCGGGTCCTCTGTAAACGGCTCGATCCCGCCCGTGTCGACGAGCGTAAAGGTGCGGCCGCGCCACTCGACGTCCGCGTAAATGCGGTCGCGCGTGACGCCGGGGCTGTCCTCGATGATTGAGATACGCCTTCCGGACAAATAGTTAAAGAAAGTGGATTTTCCCACATTCGGGCGGCCGACGACCGCAACCACGGGCTTTGCCAAACACTCAGCTCCTTTTGGCGCGCGCCGCCCGGTTTCACGCTTGCGTGACCGCCCGGACGAAATCGCGACCATTGTTCTCTACGGCAATTATATCCACTTTCAGTTCATTTCGCAACTTTTCGAGCGTAAAATCGTCCAAAAACACGTCGGAGCCGTATCGAAACATCGTTTTGGAGAGGAAAATCCGGGCGTTTTTCGGGAATTTGATCTTTTTTGCGCGATCCAGAATGTCCCTGCCGGTCAAAAGCCCGGTCACGGTAATCTGCCCGCCAAAAAAGGCGTTGCGCACGGGGACCACCGTGACGGCGAGCCCCGGAACGGCCGCGCGGAGCGCGTCGGCGCAGGATTCGAGCATACCGGCGGCGGCCTCTCCCGTAAAGAGGAACGCGGGCGGGGGCAAAACCAAAGCGGGAGGCCGCAGCGGGGAGGGCGCCGGGGAGTGAACTGGGGAGGGCGCCGGGGAACCGGACGGGCAGGCGCGCGTCGCCCGTCTTTTTAAAGCGCGCAGCCCGGCGCGAAATTCCTCCAAAAACAGCGCGAGCATTCCGACGCCGTTTTCGAGCTGCGGGAAGCCCTCGTAATACCGCGCGCCGGGCGCGCGCCTGCCCGCGAGCACAAAGAACTCGTCCGCGGGATAGACAAAACGGCTGCCGCGTGACTCTGAAAAACGCGCCTGCCAGCCCGCGAGCTGCCGCAGCGCGGCCGCGGCGTCGGACGCGCCGAACGGTGCGAGCGGCGGGAGCGTCTCCCGGTAGCGCGTGAGCCCGGACGGCACGACCGAGACGCTCGTCAAAAACGCGTTGACCCCGCCGAGGTCGGCGAGCGTCCGGTCGAGCGACTCGCCGTCGTTATAGCCCTTGCACAGCACGATTTGCGCGTTGACCGCGATACCCGCGTCCGTCAGATACCGGATTTTGGGCAGAATGTCCGCCGACCCGCGGCCGAGCCCGAGGCCGAGGCCGAGCATCCGCGCGCGCAGCGCCGCGTCCGTTGTGTGAACCGAGATATTCACGGGCGACATGCGGTAGCGGACGATTCGCGCGAGCTCGTCCTGCCCGGCGTTCGTCAGCGTGACGTAGTTGCCGTTCGTAAACGAGAGCCGCAGATCGTCGTCCTTAAAATAGAGCGGCCCGCGCAGGCCCTTGGGCAGCTGGTCAATAAAGCAGAACACGCAGCGGTTCACGCACGCGCGCTGTCCGTCGATCAACTCGTTTTCAAAGACGAGCCCGACGTCCTCGTCCTCCGACTTCCCGACGTCCAAAATCCACTCGTCGCCGTCCGCCCCGCGAAACAGGAGCTCGAGCTCATATGCGCTCGTGTGGAAGCGGTAGTCAAAGATGTCCCGAATCGGCTCGCCGTTGATCGAAATCAGCGCGTCGCCGGGCCGCACGCCGCCTTCCTCCGCGATGCTGCCCTTGACGACCTCTTTTACGACCGCAAAACCGCTCATAGGGTTAACCTGCTTTCGCTTTCTCGCTCCAACGTGCTCCAACGTGCTCCGCCATATAACGCCAATCCATGGCGTTACAGCAAAAAAACACGGCAATATCCGAAAATACCGCCGCGCTTTTGTGTATGCAACACTTCTTATTGTTTTGAAACAATTCGCCCGCGGGCGCGTTCGTCACCTGCTCCCGCTCTTTTTTTCCTTGATCGTGATTACCTGCTTGCCGTTGTAATATCCACATTCGGGACACACGCGATGAGGCAGCTTTAAAACGTGACATTGCGGGCAGGCAGCCAAGTTCAGCGGAGTCAGCTTCCACTGCGACTTTCTTTGCCCTGACCTCGCCTTCGATATTTTATGCTTTGGTACGGCCATTTAAGACACCTCCTCCCGCGCGTTGTTATAAATAATAATCCTTTAATACTTCAAACCGCGCGTCCGCGGGCCTCAGCTCGCAATCGCAGTCGCCTTCGTTCAAATCCTTGCCGCACACCGGACACAGCGATTTGCAGTCCTCGCCGCACAAGTGCCGGATCGGAATCTCCAACAGCACGGCGTCGCGCGCCGCAAGGCTGATGTCGATCTCCTTGTCGGAGTATTCGTACACCTCCGCCTCGTCCGACCGCGTCCCGCGCAGCGAACCCGCCCCGACGTATTCCTCGTCAAACGGCTTTTCAATCGAACAGTACACCGGCTTTAGACAGCGGGCGCAAAACGTCTCATACCCCGTGCGCACGAAGCCCTTCGCCCGAATGATCCCATTGATATTCGTAAGCTCCGCCGAGACCTGAACCGGCTCTTTGAACACACAGTCCGTGTCGCCGATCCCACATTCCTCCGCGGAGAGGGAGAGCTCTACGCGTTTTGTCAAGCCCCCGAACTTTAAAATGTCACGAACGTCAATTAACATTCCGACCCCACACGGCTTCGGCCGCCCGCTTACACGCTCCGGCGCGGCTCCCAAAAAGCCGACAAACTGTATTTAACCACAATCACCCCGGTTTGTCAATGTTCCGCACGACACATTTTTTGAGCTCGAGTCTACACGGTGACTGTTCAGGTACCCCAGGTTAGAGAAGTGTGTATAACGAAGCGTACGCGGAAAAGGAAAACCGGCGCAATCGCGCAAGGTGCGATAAAAGACACCGATTTTTGATCAAAGTTGAAAAAAGCGGATGGCTAGAAGCATGCCTGTAGAGGGGGATTATCGACACAAGAGAAGGAAACGACTCAGAAATAACGTTGTTTCCTACCCGAAGCCGGATACTGGATTGCCTATGAAGGCGTCGTTGAATGTGCCGAAAACGCTAATGACTTGTTTTCTTGCGGTTGCGACGACGCTGGCAATGATCGCATGGTCGTCTGCGCCTTTATCCGAACGGAAGCCACCGGAGGCACGCTGCTTTGTTTTAAAAAAACCAGCGCCTTGTTCGGCAAGGTGATTTCCGAAATGGACCGCAAAGTCGTAAATGAATCTGAGATGCTCGTCGGCATATTTACGCAAGCGGGCCAAGAGACAGCGTTCTTCATTGAAGCGCCGGATATTCGATAGCCCTGCGATCGCCGACTGATATTCAGAGTCACCTTCGTCGAGAATCGCAGTGTATTCACTGCGGAAGGCGGTCAGTTCTTCGGGTGTAAAGCAGTTGCCTCCGAGCTCAATGAGGTTATGCTTCTTGAGATTGGTACTCTTTAAGAAGTCAGACATCTTTTTTGCCCATGCGTGCGCTTGGATTTCCGTCACGGCCAAGAGATACCGAAGAATATGTTGGTCACATTCCGCATGGCTCATGGTTAATTTGTAGTATTTTTTGAAATGGTCATGGAGCAGAATTCCAGAAAATAGCAGCAAGAGCCCGTTGCTGTCGTCGCAATGGGAACCGCGCTTTTGATCGTGTTCGAACAATGTAAAGTCTTTATTGGCATATATACTGGTCCAGTGGAGTTTCCCGTTGACACGCACACCGGTTTCGTCAACACATAGAACCTTGCAATTAATCAACGCTTGCTTGATGTCCTTGACCACCGGTGCAAGTCTTTTAGCGAGATCGGCGCGAATGGCCGCGACCGTACCGGAGGAAACACTGATTCGACCGCCAGTCATATCGCACAATATTTCCGCAGTTTTACTGTCTGATACGTTGCCGAATTCGTTGAGCGTGGCGGCAAGGGACCGAATGTTTGAACCGTAGGATAGCGGAGCGGGGAACTCTTTCGGAAACGCTGCAGTGTTCGTCTTTCCGCAGGCTTTACAATGGCCTTTGAATACCCGCGCTTCTGTCGTGGCAACTTTAATCTCAACGTCCACGCATACACGCGCATTGTATGCCTCACCGTACTCAATCTCGCCACCGCACTCGCATTTCCCATCTTTGACCTCGATGATAATGCGGTCTTCCGCAACGGGTTCCATCGTACAACCTGTGTGTCCAAACTGCCCGCCTTGTTTCCTGCCGCTCTTTTCTCGCGTACTGAACGTGCGGCGTGTTTTTCCGAACCCATCGGACGAAGGCGGCTTACTTGAATTTGAACTGTCTTTCTTCGCTCGACCTTTGAGGAGAACCAGTTCATCTTCAAGTTTCGCAACGCGCTTTTGGCTCTCTTTGTATTTTGCGGACAACCTATCATGCCTCTTTGATTGCTTGGCGGCAAGCTGCTTCAATCGCTTGTTGGCTGCGCGCGAGCCTTTAACTTCCGCCTCGAGCTTCTCTCGCTCGCGACAAAATTCCTCGCGGTCATTCCTGCGGGCGTTTTTCTCGTTTATCAGTAGAGTGGACAGATCTTTTATCTTCCTGTCCCTAATTTGCGTCGGTGTCGGATACGGCCCCATATCTGTTACCTATCCTCAACGATGGTACGCGTGGTCAGTTTTTCGCGGAAATCTTTGCACAGCGGGAACATCCAGACCTCTTTTGTGGGTAAAGTCGCCTTCATGGATATGCTGTCGCGTCCCCGCCCGGTCGTCCGCCCAACATGTATCCAGTTGGCCGCTTTATAGCAGGTACCTCTGAATCTGTCCGTCTCAACAAAAGTTTCCAATAAGTAGATCGGGTGGCCGTACTTCGTCTCCCAGTCGTGCGAAAGCCGTCGCGCGATTAGCGCAAGTACATGACTCGCAAGATGTGATACGCGAACCCATTCCGGTATCAAGAAACGGTTATTATTTGTCATGAAATAGAGGTTGGCGCGCCTATCTTCACTGCTCCATCCGATAAAAGTGTCCCTCGACGCGCACTTCCACGCCGCCGACCCAAACATCAGGAGTGCAAGTGTCCGCCCATCCCGGGATGTGATAAAATATTTCAAACTTTCGCCGACACTGCGGTCGAAACCAAGATAATGATACTGGTCAATGTACGATTTGAACTCCGCGATACCCGGCTTGGAGGAAACTATTTTCACGCGCAACGGTGTGAGCTCCCGTAACTCTGCACGAATCGGCTCCGTGCAATGCTCCATGTGTGCGATCCGTTCATGTACACCTGCGCGACGGCTGATTTTCTGAGCTGTTGGCAATACGACAGCCCCGGCGGCTTCCAAGTCCCGCAACAGATCACGACAAGAAATATCTTTTAACTGCCCGGTCGCCGCTTTCCAGTCCCAAAGCTCGCACAATTCCCTTGATAGCCGCGATCTGTTCCATTCAGGATTCGCAATGATCAATTCTCTGACTTGCCCTACTTTTTCTTCTGTGATTGTTGGTCTGCTGTGTCCCATACACTGATTATCTCATATTTTGATCTCTGAGTCCAGGGGGTAAATCAAATTTATTTCTTGATTTCTCCTTGGTTGCCTCTTTGACTGTCACATTTTATGAACAATGGGCAGCAGCCCGCAATGGTGGTGGGATTGTGGGGCGGTGGGTGGGATCATTAAGGCGGCCGATTCCTCGACCGCCTCCTTTTCTGCCGCTTTGTTTTTTGCCGGGGTACCTGAACAGTCACATTTTTCTTCGCTATCTTCTCACCTGCTGGCTTGTACCCTTGCGAGATAATAAGCCGCGCGGTTGTGTGCTCGTCATTGCGCCACTCAAATGAGCCTTTCCCGTTACCTGACATTACTTTTTACCCCTTCCTTCCTGCCGTCTATGGCCGTGTGGTTTA
>JAITSR010000047.1 GCA_031287655.1 Clostridiales bacterium | reverse complement strand
GCTCCTGACCGATTTTAGCGGCTACCGCCGCGCCGGAAATCGCCCCGTCCGACACGTCGTATTCGCGGGCGATAAACGCGGCGCCCGCGGCTTCAAGCAGACGCACGGCATTTGTTTTGGTCATAAGACCGGCCGCTGCCCCAGTCTCCACCGCACGATGTCCGCGATCAACTCATAATCGATCGGCCTGTCGAGCGGGAACTGTATCGCACCCTTCGACGTTTTATAGCCCGTCAGCCGTTCCGCGAACACGCCTACGGCCTCGCCGCCCGGATAGATGCCGATGTGCCGCTTGTTTGCCACAAAGTGGATCAGGTTTTCGCCCTGCCAAAACGTCGGCATATTCCACGCGATTTTTTCCGTCGCTTCCGGCGCGGCGGCGCGAATGGTTTCCCGAACCTGCCGTAAAAGCGGCTGTATCTCGGGCGCTTCCGACGCGATATATTCGCCGATAGGGTCGGCGCTCGGCGCGGCGGCGGGTTTTACGCGCTCTGTGACCGTAACGCCGACGCTGTCGCCCGGCTGCTTGCCGATTTTCGCGCGAATATCCTTGCGCAGGCCGAGTATGTGGCACGGCGTACCCATTTTTACAATCTGGCCGTCATACGGCTCGCCGTCAAACGTTGCGTGAACAGACACGCGGCTCTTGCCAAACGCCGCTTTCACGTCAAAAGGGATTTCAACATACGCGCCGCCGCTGTCCGGCTCCGCAATGATCTTCGCGGTAAATTCATACGTTTTTTGTTCCATCGTTATGACCATTCCTCTCTGCGAAAGGCCCTCTCATAGAATGTGTTTATTCGCAAACTCGGACGCCTTGTGGCGACTACGTTTCGCGGCTATGCCGCAAAACTTTGCCCCCATTCGTCGCCCTCGTTTCCTCTAAACCGCGTTGCGTATATCGTCTCGTGAAAATGCGATTTCCACGAGACTCCGTGCGCTATGCGCACGCACGCCACCTCGTCCGGTGTCGTGAGAGTGTATTCGGACTAAGGACTTTCCGAATACACTCAGAATTTCATTGAACTTGGATTTTAGATTATCATTCGCAGCCAAGAAACGCAAGTAGTCATAGACTGACAGACCGGCTCTGTCACAGGCATACTCATAACCGGACGGCGGGTATGCGGGCGGCGTCACTCCGCAGCGTCCGAACAGTTCCTTAGTGCAAAACTGCCCGTTTCGCGAAACGGTTTGAAGGGTACATATGTTTTAAAGGCCGCATATGAATGACCGTGAGGTCCAAGAGCCGTCAGGGGGTACGCGGGGATGAGCATTAAACTGAAAATGTGTCTGGTTTCGATTGCATTGATCGTTGTGTGCGTGATCGCGCAGATGTCGGTGTTTCAATATTCGGGAAGCCGGATCAGCGCACAGGAGTCCACGATGGCGGACAAGCTGCAGACGCAGGCTGACGCGCGGCTGCGTACCGAGGTCAAGTCGCTGGCCGACGTGCTCGCCGCGCAGCTGACGGAGATTGAGGACGCCCTCGACGACTCAATGTACCACGCGGCGCTGACGCTGCAAAAGATGGATACGCTGTCCGCCGTCACGCAGGAGGATTTGGATACGCTGGCCCGCGAGGAGCGCGTAAACGATCTGTACCTCGCCGGCATGGACGGAAATTTCACGCTGTCGACCGTACCGGGCGCGGTAGGCGGCGTCGGGCTGTTTGACATCTGGGACGGCTACCGGATGCTCGTGACGGGCGAGTCAACCGAGCTGCCCTCGACGATTAAGATCATGGAGGAAACGGGCGAAATCTATAAGTTTACCGCCCTTCCGCGATACGACGCCAACGGCCGAATCAAAGGCGTTTTGGAATCGGCGCTCGAAGTCGGCCGGATCGAGAAGGCAATCACGCAAATGACCGGCATGTACGGCATGTTGAACAGCCTGCATTTGTTTCAGCCGGACGGGCTTGTCCTGATGTCCGTAGAAAAAACAGGCGCGCGGAGCTCGTTTAAAAAAATGTCGGCCGCCCGCCTTTCGGACATCTCCGCCGCCGCCGCGGCAGGCGCCTCGCCGATCCTGAATATCCCCGGCGACGGCAGCGTCACATACTACAGGGTGATCGAACGGCTCGGGGGCGCGGCCTATGTGATGCGCCTTGAACTCGAGTCGTCCTATTATTACGCGGACACGAACTACACCGCGGATGGCATCGCGGGGCTGTCCGCCGAGTTTTCGACGGACCTGCTCCTGAACGTGACCACCGGCCTTGCCTGTACTCTGATTCTGATCGTCATCTTCATTTTGTTGATCCATTTTTCGATCCTGCGGCGCGTCAAAATCCTGCAAGACCTGACGTATAAGGCTTCGCAAGGCGAGATGGACCGGATCGACGTCTCCGGGCGCAAGGACGAGATCGGCAGGCTCGAGCGCGCTTTCTCGGATATGTTCTCGGCGATTCAGGCCCAAGCAAATCAGCTTGTCAGCGACATCCGAAATTCCGCGTCAAAAGTCGCATACAGCTCCCAACAGCTCGCGCAGGCCTCCAACAGCCTCGCCGACGGGGCGATGCACCAGTCCGCGACGGTGCAGGAGTTCTCGGACACGTTTTCTGAAATTCAGAAGATCGCGGGCGAAAACGCGAAGATCGCGGTTGATACGTTGGAGAACGTGCGTTTGTCGAGCGATCTGATGGACGAATGTACCTCTGAAATGGAAAATATGTTAAACGCGATGCGCGACATTGACGGAAAATCGCGGAGTATCTCAAAGGTCATCGGCGTGATTGACGACATCGCGTTCCAAACGAATATTCTCGCGCTGAACGCCGCCGTGGAAGCCGCTCGCGCCGGGCATCAGGGCAAGGGTTTTGCGGTCGTCGCCGACGAGGTGCGCAGTCTCGCCTCAAAGTCCGCCGAAGCCGCGCGCGAGACCGCGGCGCTGATAGAGAGCAGCTCGCAGAGCGTGAACGAGGGCAGCAACATTGTGAGCCGCGTCAACAACAGCCTGCAATCCGTGAGCCTCTTTTCAAAGTCGAACGCCGACCTGATCGAAGAACTCCAGAGCGCGTCGGACAAACAGAACCTCTCGATCTCGAATATCACGGACTCGATCGCGCGGCTTTCGGCCACGATTCAGGAGAATACCGCGACGGCGGAGGAAACGGCCGCATCCTCGCAGGAGATGTCTGAGGAATCCGCCGAGCTCGACCGTATTGTGAACGATTTCGCGCTCAGTTCCGCCGCCGACTGACCGACTGACCTCTTGCCTTGACCTCCGCGCGCCTGTTCTGATATGCTATTTTGGTATGAAAAACACATGGTATCCGCAAATAGACACGGAAGTCTTGTACGCGCTCTTGGGCGACTATGGCCGTCTGACGCAGAACCGCCCTCATTCGGCGGTCGTGAAGCGCCATTTTGACGAGTTTCGGACGTCGTATATCTACAATACGAACGCGATCGAGGGTAACCCGATTTCCCACGACGACACTAGTTTTATTATATACTCCAACAGCTTTTTAGAAAAGTACTCCGCGACGCACAACATGGAGGTTCTCGGGAGCAACAAGGCGTGGGATTATGTTTTGTCGGCGCCGTGTCTAACACGGGACACACTGCTGAACATCCACAGGCGCGTACTGTTTTTTGACGAGGAAAACGCCGGGACGTTCAGAAATTCCCCCGTTTATGCGGGCGGGAAGCAAATGCCCGACCCGGAACAGATTGAGGAAAGCATCGCGTCGCTGCTCACGCAGGACGAGCGGGATATTTTTCGGCAAATCGCGATGTTCCACTTACGATTTGAAAGTATCCACCCGTTTATCGACGGCAACGGGCGCACAGGGCGTATGCTGATTAACTTACAGCTTATGCGGACAGGCTTTTTGCCTGTCAATATCAAGTACAACGACGTCGGGCGGTATTACCGCTGTTTTCGGCAATATGACATCGCGCACGAAAAAGGTGTGCAGGAAATGTACAATCTTATCACAAAATACGAGCACGAAGAACTGGCCGGGCTGATTTCGGCGATAGAGCGGAACG
>JAITSR010000120.1 GCA_031287655.1 Clostridiales bacterium | reverse complement strand
CGATTTCGCAGTGATCGACGTGAGTTTTATCTCACTGGAAAAGGTCCTGCTCCCCGTGCGGGAGCAGCTCCGGTCTTCCGCGCGGATCCTCTGCCTTGTAAAGCCGCAGTTTGAAGTAGGCCCCGAGCGCTTAGGAGGGAGCGGAGTCGTCCGCGACGAGACCCTGCGCCGCTTCGCGGTCGAAAAAATCGAACGGTTCGGACGCGCGCACGGCCTTACGCCAAGCGCTCCGTTCCGCTCCCCGCTCCCCGGCCGCGACGGCAACAGAGAGTATTTCCTTTTATTTGAAAATGCGTAAGATAAGGTATTTCGGAGATTCAGATAAAATTCAATATAGGTAAGATTTTTAGATTACCAAACGCTGCTGAAAGCTGTTCAAACCGAGTGATAGAGGTGATTTCTTACTTATGTCAAAAAAAGAAATGGTTCGTGTACAGGGAACGGAGATTACAGTCTTTACGCACCGACAAGGCGATTACATCTCGTTGACAGATATGGCGAAATACAAGAACGCTGAAGCGACGGGGCTCGTGATTTCCCATTGGCTCAGTACGCGCTATACTGTTGAGTTTATAGGTGCGTGGGAGAAGCTCCACAACCCGGATTTTAATGTTACTGAATTCAGTAACATTAAAAACGAGAGCGGCAGCAACGGATATGTCCTGACTTCTAAACAATGGATTGAAAAGACAAACGCAATCGGGATAATCGCCAAACCCGGGCGGTATGGCGGTACATACGCCAATCGTGACATCGCGTTTGAGTTTGCGACATGGCTTTCTCCAGAGTTCAAGCTGTATCTCATCACAGAGTTCCAGCGTCTGAAAGAGGATGAGCAGCAACGGCTTTCGCTTGAATGGAATCTCCAGCGGACGCTTTCAAAAATCAATTATCGTATTCACACGGATGCGATAAAAGAAGAAATAGTGCCGAAAGAAGTTACGCGGGCGCAGGCGGCGGCGGTATATGCCTCGGAAGCGGACATGCTGAACGTCGCACTGTTCGGAATGACGGCGGCGCAATGGCGTTCACAAAACGAGGACAAGGGCGGAAACGTTCGCGACTACGCCACGCTTGAACAGCTTGTAGTGCTATCGAATATGGAGAGCGTAAATGCACTTCTTGTTCGGCAAGGTTTGTCGCAAAGCGAGCGTCTTGTTCAGCTTAACACAACTGCGATAACGCAGATGAAATCGCTCGTTGGCAACCCATTGACAAAGCGGCTGAAATAGAACCGCAGAGAGAAAAAATATATTTCTTTGGGGGTTATGCGGTTATGCCCTTTCAAATGCGGGGAAAACAAGCGGTTCCCGCGTCAGTTTTATCAGAGGGAAAACGGCAAGACCCTGAACGCTGCCGTTGAGGAAGCCATACGGGGTTATATCGAATGATGACACATAAAGGTACGGTTACGCTGGAAACGGAGCGGTTGACGCTGCGGCGGCTCTCGCTTTGCGACGCGGACGCGATGTTTCGCAACTGGGCGAGCGACCCGGAAGTGACAAAGTACTTGATGTGGCCGTCGCACTCTGATGTTACGGTTACGGAACATATCTTGAACGAGTGGATTCCTCAGTACGACAAGCCGGACTATTACCACTGGACGATCGTTCCGCGGGATTTGGGTGAGCCTGTCGGAACAATCGCCGCGGTCAGACAGAGCGACGACGACCGCATGGTTCACATTGGCTACTGCATCGGCAGAGCGTGGTGGCGGCGCGGTTATACGTCTGAGGCGTTAACCGCTGTCGTCAAATTCTTTTTTGAGGAAGTGGGCGTAAATCGAGTGGAGTCGCGGCACGACCCGCGCAATCCAAACAGCGGCAAGGTCATGCAAAAAGCGGGCTTACGCTATGAGGGTACGTCGCGGCAAGCCGACCATAACAATCAGGGCATTTGTGACGCAGCATATTACGCCGTTACCGCGGAGGACTATTTTAGTCCGTCGAAGGACACTATGAGTGACTTCACAGTCCGGGCGGCAAATACAAGCGACATAACCGTTCTGACCAAACACGACAGGCACGTCTCCGCGGACGCGCTTTCAAAAAAGATCGCGGACGGTGAGATATATGTCGTATATGGCGGCGGCGCTTTCGTCGGATGGCTGCGATACGGTCTGTTTTGGGACAATACGCCTTTTATGAATATGCTGTATGTGCTTGACGGTTATCGCGGGAAGGGAATCGGCAAAAAACTCACGCTCTTTTGGGAAAAAGAGATGAAGGCGCGAGGCTATAAAACGCTGATGACCTCAACCCAGCAGAACGAAACAGCCCAACACTTTTATACGCATTTGGGCTATCGTTCAGTCGGCGGATTCATGCAGCGGAGCGGTGAGTATGAAATCATTTTTGAGAAGAATATAGGGGACTGATTTTCGCGAGCGACGTACCTTGACATCGGCCGATGAAAAATGTATCGTTCCTTTAATCAATTGATTGCGGAGCGATTACAGGGAGGTCAATATGGAGCGCAAGAGCATTACGCTGGACAAGATTCAAAAGAACACGGCGACGATGTTTCAGAACTGGATGCTTCTGACGGCGGGGGAGAACGCGCCCGGAAAGTTTAACGCGATGACGATCGGGTGGGGTTTTTTGGGCTTCGCGTGGGGAAAGCCGATCGCGGTGACGCTTGTGCGCCACCATCGATATACCTTCGAGTTCATGGAGCGCGCGGAGGACTTTACGATCTGCTCCTTCCCGCCGCAGTACCGGGACGCGCTGAACCTGCTCGGGACAAAGTCCGGGCGCGACGGCGACAAGGTCGCGGCCTCCGGGCTGACCCCCGTCGCGTCCAAGATTGTGCGCGCGCCCGCCTACGCCGAGGCGGACCTCGTGCTGGAGTGTAAGAAAGCCCATTTTTATGACATGCGGGAGCAGGACGTCGCCGCGAAGTGGGTGCTCGACGTCTATCCGGGCAGGGATTTTCACAAAATGTATTTCGGCGAGATCGTCCATGTTGAGGAAGCGTAATGGAAACGCTGATTTTTCACGCAAAGGTCTATCTGTCCCGCGGAAAATTCGCCGAGGCGGTGTTGGTTCGCGACGGGCGGATTGCCGCGGTCGGGACGGAGGCCGACGCGGCCTGCGCGGCGGGGCGGGGCGCCGAACGGATCGACGCCGGGGGCAGGCTGCTCCTGCCCGGTTTTTACGACTGTCATCAGCACTTAATTATGGCCGGACGGCAGGCGCGCAAGGTTGACGCGAACGCGGCCTCAATCGACGAGCTGATCGCGCGCGGCAGGGAGACGATCGAGCGGATCGGAATCCCGAAAGGCGCATTTGTGACGGGGCTCGGCTGGGACGACGCGGTGCTCGGGCGCTGCCCCACGCGGGAGGACCTCGACCGAATCTCGACAGAGCACGCAGTCGTATTGAGCCGCCGCTGCGGCCACGCGATGTGCTGCAACACGCTTGCGCTCCGGCGCGCGGGCATTGACCCCGAGGGCCACAGCGGGATGCTGTGGGAGGGGGAGGGCGCGCCTGTCTCGAAGGCGATCCCGCCCGAGACCGAGCGGCAAAAACTCGGCGATCTGCTCGCCGCCGTCCGGAGCGCGCACAAATTCGGTATTACGGCGATCGCGACCAATGACGTGCGCGGGGACGTGGACGTACATGTCCGGATTTTTGACGAGCTGTTCCGCGACCCCAAGCTCCGGCTCCGTATCACGGAGCAGTGTTCGATCGAGAACGAGGCGCAGCTGGACGGCTATATCGCCGCGGGCTATCGCACGGGGACGTGGCTGATCCCCGATTTTCTAAAATTTGGGCCTTTAAAGCTGTTTGCGGACGGTTCGCTCGGCGCGCGGACCGCTTTTATGCGCGCGCCGTATCGTGACGCGCCGGATACCCGCGGCGTCCGTGTCATAGAGCCCGACGCGCTGCGCCGCTATGTCGAAAAGGCGGACGCGAACGGCCTTCAAGTCGCGGTTCACGCAATCGGCGACGGCGCGATAGACGACGTGCTCAGCGCGTATGAACATGTCATTGATGCCAAAAATCAACCTGCGGATGCACATGAGAGTATAAACAGCCTTCGGCATGGGATCGTCCACTGCCAGATCACCGACTCCGGCTTACTCTCCCGCTTTGCGAAAAGCGATGTCCTCGCGCTCGTCCAGCCGATCTTTTTACAGAGCGACCGCCGCGTCCTCACAAGTCGTGTCGGCGGCGAGCTCGCCTCGACCTCCTACGCGTGGGCTGCGATGGAGCGCTTGAATATCCGGACCGCGTATGGGACGGATTGCCCGATCGAAACGGCGAACCCGTTGGAAAACATCGCGGCCGCCGTGACGCGTTACGGCGAATCGCAGAACGAGCGCGTCGACGTCGCGACCGCGGTGGACGCCTGCACGGCCGGTTCCGCCTATGCGAATTTTGACGAGGCGCGGCTCGGGCGGATCAGCCCCGGAATGTGCGCGGATTTTGCGCTTTTGGAGCGGGACATCTTTTCGATCCCGCCGCAAGAGATCGCCGAAACCCGCGTATGCCTTACGATCGTAAACGGCGAGGTCGTGTACGAGATGCGATAAAGGCGAAAAGCCCCCCACGGCTATGCCGTGGGGGGCTTTTCGCCTTGCGGCGTCTATTATGTCCGCTAATTCAGCCTGCCGGTCCAAATCTCGTAGCCGGTCTCCTTGCGATCAAATGTGTGTCCGACCGCCGCCTCAATGACCGCGGTGTAGGCCCAGTGCGCCGGTGTGATGTCGCCGAATGTCGGCGCCCACTGCGGGATATCCTCGACTTCGATGCCGCGGTAGAGCATACGGTTGACGACTGTCACGACCTCCGCGCGCGTCATGTTGTCGTCCGGCTTGTATGTGCCGTCCGGATAGCCCGAGACCCAGCCTTTCGCCGCCACGTTGTTGATGTAGGCGGCCGCCCAGTGGCCTGCGGTGTCGCCGAACCGATTTGCTTCCGTCGTTTCCATATCGTCGAAACCGGAGACCATCGCCGCAAATTCCGCGCGCGTGATCTGTGCATCCGGTTTGAACGACCCGTCTGTGTAGCCGCGCACAATCCCGATGGAGGCCAGATACGACACGGACTGTTGATACCACGCGCCTTGTGCTACATCCGGGAAAGTCGACTGCTGTGTGCTGTACTGGGCATCCGAGAGCATCCTAAAGAGGATTGCCGACACCTCCGCGCGCGTAATGCTCGCGTCGGGGCGTACCGTGCCGTCCGGGTAGCCGTTGATGTACTTGATGT
>JAITSR010000221.1 GCA_031287655.1 Clostridiales bacterium | reverse complement strand
CTTGATATTATTCCGAACCGGTGTTATGATAGTCGCGTATCAAGGAAAGCAAGGTGATCCGCATGGGATATATCTCCGCGAAACAGGCGGCGGAAAGTTGGGGCATATCTGACCGCAGGGTGCGGACGCTGTGTACCGAGGGGAAAATTCCCGGAGTGGCAAGGCTGGGGAAATCATATCAAATTCCCGCGAATGCCAAAAAGCCCGCCGACGGACGGGAACGGCCCGATAAATCCGCCGCCGATGGAATCCGGTATCTGAAATGGGATAACGCCGTCGTCGGCGTCATTGGCAAAAACAATGCCGTATCCTTTACCGACCCGAAATTCAACGAGGTCGTCGCGCTTTACACCCGCGGAGAATCCAAATGGCCGCCCGAAACATTCCATGATTTTTTGGCGGAGCGCGTGGTCAGCCGCGGCCGTCGGGACATTGAACGAATCCTGTTCCGTATGGGGCTGTCCGGATATGACGTTTTTCGCATCGCGGAGATCACACGGGGGATACACCCCAAGGATTTGCTGTGGATCGCGCGTTCAAAGAACGAGCGGCTTGACGCCGCCATGACCGATGTATTCTCATCCGTATTTCTTCAGCGCATTGATATGGCCGGTGAAAGCGTGGATACGCCGGAAGGGTATAATATCAAGCGGTACGGCGTTTTTGAGGGCAGGTATGGGATTTACAAGCGGCGGATCAGCCCTCTCAGTACGGACGTTGAATCGGAAATCGCAGTGTCCCTGCTGGCGGATCAATTGGGCGTACCGGTCTGCCCCGCGCTTCGGGCCGATAAGGACACGGTATTTTCAACTTTTTTATACGATTTTTCGAAGGAGTATATCGTCCATTTTCGCCGTTTATTCGACGGCGCGCGCTCCGATAACGAGTATCAGAATCTTGTCGGCATCCGGCCGCAGTACCGTGACGACATCGCCCGCATGATATTGCTGGACTTTGTCACGCGGCAGGACGACCGTCATCTGTCCAACATGGCCATCAAAATCAACGGCGGATCAGAGTCCTTTTACGCGCTCTATGACAACGGCCGCAGCCTGTTTTACGAGGACACGGAGGATATGGTCAGCCGGGCGGTACGCGAACCGGCCTTGTATGCGACGACTTTCGGTTATTCGGGTACCTATTGGGATTATGTGCGGGAGCTTGCCCGGGAACGCGGCGGGCTGGACGGGCTGATCAATCTTGACATAGGCGCGGCGGAAGTCGGCGCAATCCTAACAAAAGCCGACTTCACAGGCTACCGCTTCGACGGCGCGCTGGAATGGATCCTAAAAACGCTCGAGATGGTCCGGAGCTTTGCTTAGGGTTTCATTTTTGCTTTAGCGCGTAGTAGGCGTAGCGATTATTTGTGCGCGGGGCGGCGTGATGCGGCGCGCGGCTCCGCGAGGGGGGCGGGGGAGGGCGGGCGTCAGACGCGCTCCGAGACGGCGGTGAAGCGCCGGCCGCCCGCAAAGCGCGCGCGCTCGATCTCGTCCACCATCGCGAGGGCGTAGTCCGCGTAGCTCAAATAGCTCTCACCGCCCCGGTTCAATATCGCCACGTCCGTGCCGAGCGTGTAGCGCCCGGTGCGCGGCCCTTCCGGATCAAAGAACGAGGCCGGGCTGAAAAAAGTCCAGTTGCACCGGCTCTTTTTTAACTCATAAAAAGCCTTATACATGCTCGCGGGTACCGCGGCCCACTCGGGCGGGATCGTCGCGAGCACTTGGGCCGTCCGGCTCTCGTCCGTATAGAGACTCGCCGCGCCGCCGACGATCAAGAAGCGCACGGCGGGCAGCCGCTCAAATACCGCGGTCAGGGAGGCGAGGCTCGTTTGGAGCATGTATTCCTTGCCGGGGTCCGCGCCCGTAGGCGCTCACGACCGCATCAAAATTTGCGGCGTCGTCCGCCGTGACGTCCATAATGTCCCGCTCGAGCACGGCGTAGCGGTTTGTGTCAACTTTGCGCGCGTCCCGCACGATCGCGGTCACGTCGAAACCGCGATCGAACGCCTCCGCCGCAATCAGACGGCCGACCTTGCCCGTCGCGCTGATGATTGCGATTTTTTTTGTCATAGCGCGCCCTCGGCCTGACTCTCGGCTTGACCCTCGGCGAGGATCGCCGCGATCGTCAAATAGTTCGCCGCGGCCCAAGACGTCCACGCGTGGACCGTCTCCACCTCTTTTTTCTCATGCTTGAAACGGTCCGCAGGCCTTTCCCTGCCGCCGCGGTCGTCCGGGTCGTAGCGCTCCTCCGACTTAACCGGCAGCCCGGTCGCGGGGTCCGCGGTAAAAGGCGGGAGCATCAGCGCGAGGCCGTTTTTGCCCGCAAAATTCAGATATCGCTCCGCGACCATGCGCGCGAGCCCGACCTTGCCCGCGTTTTTTAACCCGAGCACGACGAGCAGCTGAACCGGCGCTACGATGTTGCCGCGCATGAAGCCCGCGCTCGGTGTTTGAGGGCGCAAAGTGGATCGCAAACTCAAACGAGCCGCCGCCGACCCCGTCGTCGTCCGGCAGCGTGTCACCCGTCACGTCGCCGCTTG
>JAITSR010000204.1 GCA_031287655.1 Clostridiales bacterium | reverse complement strand
TAGGAGACTTCTTGGACGAAGCCGCCGCGCGAACCGTCGTCCAACGTAAATGTACACAGGTCCGGGAGCCTCGCGTGCGGCTTTTTCCCGTCCGGGTCCGTGTAGAGCGCGCTGCCGCGGCTTTTTCCGCCGTTTTTGATGTAGTCGTCGAATGCGGAGAGGTAGACGAACTGCGAGATCAGCATGTCCCGCAGCAGGAACAGACCGGGCAGCTCCTTTGGAGATTCCGCGCGGGCGCGCTCCGAAAAAGAGGCGAGTTCCTTTTGTACCGCGGCGAGCGCGGCGCGAATGCCGTCCGCGTTTCGGATTGCCGCGCCGACGGCGCTCATGCGCGCCCTTGCGCGGGCGCCTGCCTTCGCCGTGTCCATGAGGACGGAACCCGCGTCTGCGGACACAAAACCCGCGTCCGCATGAGGTCCGGAACCCGCGTCCGCGGGTGGCGCGGACATCGCGTCCGTTTTGGGGTTGCTCCTCGCGAGCGCCGTGTTTGCGAGCGCGAGGACCGCCTCGATCTGCGGCCCGGCCGTGCGGCAAAAGTCCTCGAAGCGCGCGGGACCCTCCGCGCGCTTTGCCGCGATGGATAACGCCGCGCGAAGGGAACCGGCCTGTCCCGCGTTCAGCGCGCTGCCGCCGGGCCGGTAGACACCGTGGGTCGCGGCGGCCTCGCCCGCGGCAAAGAGTCCGGAGACGCCGCTCCGCCACCAGCAGTCGACCGCGACGCCGCCGTTGTTGTGCTGGGCGCACAGCGCGATCTCAAGGGGCGCCGTCCGCAAATCCACGCCGCGTTCCAAATAAAAATCCACGGCGGGCCGGTTCATGCGGGCTAAGCGGTCGATCGGTTTTCCAAAGCACGCGCCCGCCTTTTCCAGATATGCGCGCGCCTCGCCCCCGAGCGCGGAAAAATCGATCCCGCGCCCGAGCGGGTTTTCGCGGAAATCCAAAAAAACGCGGCGGCCCTTCCCGATCTCGAGGTACACGAGAATATCGATGATCGAGGAACCCCCGGCGAGACGCGACACGTCAAAAGGCCACTGATAGCCTTTCAGGAACACTTTTGTGAGCATGTCCGCCGTATCCGCAAAAAAGCCCGGCAAAAACTCCCGCGCGTCCCCGCCGTCCGCGTCGGTTGAAAGAAAGCGGGGGAGCGCCTGCATATAGGTCCCCGAGACGTTCCAGCGCGGCGCTTTGGATGCGAGCCCATACTGCCACTCCGTGAGGTTCCGGCCTTGCGCGCCCGCCTCAAACGCGAGTCCGCTCGAGCCGTGATGCCCCGGAGGGTACACGCTGTCCTGATACATTCCGGCGGGGCCGCCCGTCGCGAGGATGATGTTTTCGCAGTTCAGCGCAAAAAAAGCGGCCCGCCCCTCCGCCGCCGCGGCGAGGTCGAGGCACAGCAGCCCATACACGCGCCCCCCGCCCGTGAGGATGCGGACGGCCAGCGCGCGGTCGTAGACGGGGATGCCCTTTCGCTCGACGGACGCTTGGAGACATTCCGTCATGCGCCTTGAGGTGTATGGGCCAACGCTTGTCGCGCGCTGCCTCGGATCATGGTCCGTTTTGTAGCCGACGTATTCGCCATAGCGGTTTTTTGGAAAGGCCAGACCGAGCGAGACGAGTTTGTAAAACGACTGCGCCGAGAGCGCGGCCTCGCAGAGCGCGATGTCGCCGTCGACGCACTGCCCGGAAAAGAGCGTCCGCGCCATCTCGCCGACGCTGTCCGCGCCGCCGCCCGCGAGCGTCAGCTTGTAGTACGTCTGTTTGTCGCTCCCCGTGTTGCGCGATGTGCCGACCGACACGCCCTCCGTGACGATCACGACGTCGGACCGCCCGGGCTCGGCGTTCTGTAGGGTTTGTTGATCAAAGAGGGAGTCCGCGGCGTTATAGCCCGCCGCGCCCGTGCCGACGACGACGGTCCGGTGCGTGTGGACCGGGACCTCAAACCCGGCGGCCGCAAAGACCGGCGCGCTCACAGGCGGCTGATGTGGAAGCCGCCGTCCACATCAATATAGTTGCCCGTCGTGTACAAAAAAGCGTCCCCCGCAAAGACAGAAACGGCGGCGGCGACGTCCTCCGGCCGCCCCCAGCGGGCGATCGGGAATACGCCGGACGCTATGAGCCTGTCATATTTTTCCTGAACCGGACTCGTCATGTCGGTCGCGATCACGCCGGGGCGAATCTCGTGGACAAGAATCCCGTCGCCCGCGAGCCTGTCGGCATAGAGCTTTGTGAGCATTGAGACGCCGGCCTTTGAGACGCAATACTCCCCGCGGCTCGTCGAGCTTACGGCCGCGGAACAGGACGAGATGTTGATGATTGTGCCGCGCTTTTTCCCCTCGACCGGCTGCTTTAGCATTTGCCGCGCGACGGCCTGCGTCAGGAACATGCTGCCCTTTGTGTTCACGCCGACCACATAGTCCCAGCTCTCCTCGCTCATGTCGAGCAAATCCGCGCGCACGCGCGGCGCGACGCCCGCGTTGTTCACAAGCACATGGACGCCGCCGAACGACTCGACCGCGCGGCAAACCAGCGTCCGCCGGTCTCCGCTCGAAGCGAGGTCCCCCTGAACGTAAATCCACTCCGCCGCGTCGGGCAGGGTGTCGAGCTTTGTTTGGTTGTCCGCCTGCGTCTTTCTGCCGAAGATCACGAGGCGAAAGCCGTCCTCTGCGAGACGCCGCGCGATCGCAAGCCCGATCCCCCTCGTCCCGCCTGTCACTATGGCCGTCTTTTTCATAAAGTTTGCCCCCTTCCTTGGCCGATGTTTATTCCCGCAAGGCCGCCGCTTCGCGATAGGTTTGATACAGCTTCGCGTAGATTTCCCCGTCCCTTGGCACGCAGCCCGTGCGTCCGTGGTCGCGCATGATCTGCGTACATTTCGAGCAGGTGATGCAGCATTTTTCCGGCGACATCCGGCCCTTTTGCAAAATATCGCGCGGCGCGCCGGGATACGCGAAGCTCGAACGCCCGAAGCCGACAAAGCGGCATGCGCCGTCCGCGAGATTTGCCGCGCCCGCGTTTGGCGCAAACTGCCGGAGCCATGTATAGCCGTTGCCCACGACCGGCACGGGGCCGGCCTCCTTTTGGATCAGGCGCGTAAAAGAAAACAGCCGCGCGACGCTCGTAAGGGGGTGCTCGTCGGGCGTCGGGATGCCCGTACTCGAAACGTCAAACGGGCGCGTGACCTGCGGATAGATGTAATAAGGGTTCCCGGCGGAATTGCTGAGGAGCGCCGCGCCGTTTTCGCACAGCAGACGAACAAGCCGGAGAGGCTCTTTTTGGTCGAACTGCCACAGATCATCCCGGTCACAGCCAAAACCGTATGGGTAGGGATGCGCGTCAAAGACGTTGAAGCGGCACGCGATCAAAAAATCGGGGCCGGCCGCGTCCCGGACCGCGCGGAGGATTTCGACAAGCAGCCGCGTGCGGTTTTCAAAGCTGCCGCCATAGCGGCCCTCCCGCGTATGGCTCGCGAGAAGCTCGCTCAAAAGATAGCGGTGGCAGCATTTGAGGTCAACTCCGTCGAAGCCCGCTTCCCGCGCGAGGACCGCGGAGTTCGCGTAGCGTTCGGGCAGGCTTTCGAGGTAGGCGTCGCTGACGGGCGGGTCGTCCGGCCCGACGCCGGAGCGGGCGTCCAAAATCGGGTCGTGCTGCGGGAAAATCGGCCGCGGCCCGGACTCCGCGGGGCGCGAATAGCGGCCCGAATGTGTGAGCTGGAGGATATTGACAGGGTGGTGGTCCGCGCCGTTTTGCTCCGCGGCGGCGGCGTTTGTCCGGGCAAGGAGCGCCGCGAACTTTGGGAGGTTCTCCCGCGTCAGCATCATCTGCAGCTCGTTCGCGCGGCCTTCCGGCACGACGGCGCACGCCTCCCACCACAGAAGGCCCGCGCCGCCCGACGCGAACCGCGTGTAGCGCCGCTCGACCAGCTCGGAGGGGGAACCGTCCGGCAGGGAGTCGCAGCCCTCCATCGGCAAAACGGCGATCGCGTTCGGCGTTTCTTTGCCGCCGACCCTGACGCGCGCGCCGAGCGGGGAGAGGTCCTCTTGCAGGCGAATATCGGCGGCCAGCGCCTCAATTTTCCCACGCAGGCCGGAAAGCGTTTGGAAGTTGAATTTTTCATGTGCGGACATCACAATTGTTTGACCTTTCCGCTCAAATTTTCACAATTATATAATAAAGCCGCCCGCGTTCCAAGTATCGTTGAAGACGATCGGCCTTGTAAACGCATAAAGAATCTGTTAATGTCAAGCGGAGATGGGTAAGAATGAACGGACGCATGTGTTAAACCGAATGAACGTGTGAATGTGTGCGTTCAATAAGAACCGCATAGCCGCGGCATGACCGTATGGCCGCAGACTGGGAAAGGGATGGTAAACTATGAGCGCAAAGTCAAATTCCACAACCGCAGCGCACAAGAAGCCGTTGGTGGCGTATTTTTGCATGGAATACGGCCTCGAAAACAACTTCAAAATTTATTCGGGGGGGCTCGGCATCCTCGCGGGCGACCTGATAAAGGCGGCGCGCGACGCGGATTACCCGATGGTCGCGGTCGGAATCCTCTGGCGGCAGGGCTACACGATCCAGACGATCGGCGAGAACGGCCTGCCGGTCGACGCTTTTCCGGAATACAGATACCCCTTTTTGAAGGATACGGGCGTCACGGTCGAGGTCACGGTCAAGGAGTCGGCCGTGCGCTGCAAGGTATGGCTGTGCGACTGCTTTGGCAACATCCCGCTCTACTTGCTCGACACGTTCCTGCCCGACAACCCGGAGTCCCTCGTCACGGGGCAGCTCTACGGCTGGTTTGAGGAGGAACGGCTCGCGCAGGAGATCGTCCTCGGCGTGGGCGGCGTCCGCGCGCTCGCGGCGCTGGGGGTCAAGCCCGACCTCTACCATTTTAACGAGGGGCACGCCGCGCTCGCGGGGCTGGAATTGATGAACCTTGAGATCGCAAAGGCGGAGCGGGGGCAGGGCGGAGCGACCGGGGCCGTCTTCGGCAAGGCGCCCGGAGCGGCTTTAGGCAAGCCGCGCGCGGAAAAGTTCCGCGACGCGTGGGAGGCCGTCCGCAAAAAGATCGTATTTACGACGCACACGCCGGTGATCGCGGGCAACGAGTTCCACGGTTATCGCGCGCTGTTCTACACGGGCGCGGACCTTGGTTTTACAAAGGCCGAGTTAAAGCAGATCGGCGGGGACCCGTTCAACATGACGGTCGCCGGGCTCCGGCTCTCCCGCGCGTCAAACGCCGTCGCGGAGCTGCACGCGGTCACGGCGAATAAAATGTGGGCGGGCGTCCGGAACGCGTCGAAGATCACCTCGGTGACGAACGGCGTCCACAACGGCACATGGCAGGATCAGACGATCGCGGACGAGGCGCGCGCGGCGATCGGCGAAGGCGCGGGCAGCGGAGCGGGTGTCGGCGGCGGAACCGGCGGTCGTCTCAACGGCGCGGCCCAAAAGCTCTGGGAGCGCCATTGTGAGCTTAAAAATCGGCTGTTCGACGAGATCGAGACGCGCAACCATGTCCGGCTCGACCCGGACTGCCTGACGATCGGTTTTGCGCGCAGGGCCGCGCCCTATAAGCGGAGCGACCTGATCTTCCGCGACGCCGAAAAGATCGAGGAACTCTTGGGCTCCGGCAAGCTGCAAATCGTTTTCTCGGGAAAAGCGCATCCAAACGACCAGACGGGCAAGCAGATCGTCTCGAATCTCGCGCGGATGGCGGAAAAGCATCCGGGCAAGGTCGTCTTTTTGCAGAACTATGACATGGTGATCGGGCAGCTCATGACGCGCGGCTGCGACGTCTGGCTGAACAACCCGGTCAGGCCGCAGGAGGCCAGCGGCACTTCCGGCATGAAGGCCGCGATGAACGGCGTCCTAAACTTCAGCGTGCTCGACGGCTGGTGGCCGGAGGGTTGCGTCCACGGCAAAAACGGCTGGCAGATCGGCGGCGGCTACGAGGGCGAAAATCAGGATCAGGTCGACGCGGACTCGCTCTATCAGGTGCTGACGGGTGAGATCATTCCGACGTTCTATGGCGACCGGGCCAAGTGGGCCGACATGATGGCAAAGAGCGTTGAGATGTCGCAGCATAAGTTCTCGGCCGCGCGGATGCTCGACGACTATCTCGCAAGGCTGTACAAAAAATAGAGGTCAGGGAGAGGGCGTCCCTGCGAAGGCAGCCGTTTTTGCGGCTGTTTTCGCAGGGACGCCTTCACGGAAAGGAATCGCGTGTTGCTTTATCATACGGTCACTGTCAGGTGGGAAGGGGATGCGGCGCGCAAGACGGTGGTATTGAAGGCGGAGCGCGGCGAAAACCTGCTCCGCCTTTTGCAGCGCTCGGATATTGGTATCCTTGCGCCCTGCGGCGGGGGAGGCCGCTGCGGGAAGTGCCTTGTGTACCTTGGGGCGGCGGAGGGCGCCGCGCCGCCGCCGCTCCCGGACCCGATTCCGGCTCTCCTTTCGCAGGAGGCGATCGCGGAGGGCCGCCGCCTCGCCTGCGGGGTTGCGGTGGACCGCGATCTTGTTGTGACAATCCTCGGGGAGGGCGGCGCGGCAAAGATCGCAACCGCGGGGATCAGCCGAAAGGTCCGTTTTGCGCCCTATGTACAAAAGCGCGCGCTCACGCTTCCAAAGCCGTCTCTTTTGGATCAGAGGCCGGACGCGGAGCGTGTGGCCGATGCCGTTCGGATAGCCGCCAAGGCGGCGGGGGCGGCCGCCTCTGCGGCGGAACTCGCATCCAATGCGTCGGAATCCGCATCCAAAGCGGCGAACTCCGCGGCGGCGTTTGAGTTTAACGCGCCCCTTTTGCGGCGCCTGCCGGGGCTG
>JAITSR010000190.1 GCA_031287655.1 Clostridiales bacterium | reverse complement strand
CCGCGACGGCGTTGGCGGAGGCGGAGAGACTGCCGCCGTTTGCGGGTGCGGAGAGGCTGCCGTCGGCTGTGTCGGGTGTTGTGTCAAATATTGTGTCAGCTGTTGTGTCTGATACAGCGCCGGATGATGTGCCGGACGCGGGATCAGAGGCCGCGTTTGAAGCCGGGTCTGTAGATGTGTCAGAGCTTGTGTGTGTTGATGTGTCAGATGACGTGCCGACGTTGGCCGCGCCGAGGGCGTCGTCGGCGGCTGTGCCGGTTACGGCGGCCGCCGCGGTTGTGCCGACTGCCGCGTCACCCGCTTCGGCCGTTTCCGCCGCGAGGATCGCGCGTTCGAGGGTCTCCGCTTTTTCCGCGGCGCGATCGGCGTTCGCGTTATCAATGCCGTCGATCGCGGCATTTGCGCCGTCCGCGTCGGGATCGTTTGGATTTTGGGGGGCGGAGGCGCTTCGCGGAGCGCCTCCCGGCGGATCCGTCTCCGGAAGCACAATGCTCCACGCGGTTCCGGTCGAGGTGTCACGAAGCGTGCGCATAGAGCGGAACGTGGCGCGGGGAGCGGACGGACTGTCGGCATCACCGCCGGAGGGGACGGCCTCGGCGGCCGCATTGGCAAGCTCATCGGCCGCATACACATATTCGTCGGGCAGATTCTTCCACGAGTTGCCAGTGTAGACCTCTTTGCCGTTGCCTTTTAAGTAGAGCGCCGGATCGTCCGCCCGCACGGTCAGCACCTGCGTGTTGTTCAGCCGGACAGGGCCGGAAAGAAAACTCTCGCCGTCTGAAAAGCCCGTCGTGTTCAGCGCGAAGTTGTCGACGCGGTAATAGTAGAAGCGGTCGTAAAAGCCGTTTGACGCGCTGTTCACGATGTCATACAGCCACTGCCAGCGGATCGGTCCGTTTGGGACGGGTATGAGCGCGACCGCGAGGATCATCGCCAAAAACAGCGGCGCGAGCGACTTCAGGAACTTTATGGGCGTAAAAAGCGCCGCCCCGCCGCCGTACAGTTTTTGGCTTTTCAAATAGATGTGCCAGACGTACCCGACGATCGTCGCGCCGATGAAAACGAAGAAGGCGAGATTGCTCGCAAAAAACCCATAGCTCCACTGGACGCAGAACGTCGCAAAGCCGAACGCGAACAGAAGCGCGAACGCGTATCGCTTAATCGCGACGACATAGGCGACGGCGCAGACGACAAAGCAGATCATCGCGAACAGGAAAAATTCAAAGCGCTCGTTGCGCGGCGACGCCGTGTAGAAATAACTCGCGGCCCAATATGTGAAACGGCGGAAGTAGTAGGTCACGATGATCCGGACGTCTTCGAGCCGATCCGTTTTGTGCAGATGATAGAGGTAGCCGCCGAGCGTCGCGAGCGCCGCGAGCAGCAGCCCGTTTGCGAAAAAAGCGTTGAGAAAAAGGAGCGAGAGACCGAGCAGCAGCGCGCCGCAGAACAGCAGGACCGTCGTCCCGGGGATGCGCAGCCCGGACGTCTCCGTGATCGCGTAGACGATCGAAAAGGACACCGCGGTCGCGAGTATGAACTTGATGAAGAAGGCCGGGACGCTGAATGTATTGATGTTCAATTTGCGCGCGGCCTTTTGGATGAAACTCTCGCGCCCGCCGCCCGCGGGGTCTTGACCGGCGCCCGCGCCGGTGCCGCCTGATCCTGCGCCGCCGCTCAATGCCGCTCCGGCGCTCGCGCCCGCTCTTGTGCCGCCGCCCGCGCCATTGCCGGCGCCTGTGCCTTTGCCGCCGCCATATTGATTGTGCTCCACAATAGACTCCTTCAGACTGTTCCGCCCAACTGTTCCGTCCATACGATTCTTATTTTCCCATTCTATCATATATCGTGCGGAATGGCGAATCCCATAATCACATGAAGGCGCCCCCTATTCGCAGGGCGTTTGACAATCCCACACTTGCGCTGTACAATCAAACATCATATTGAATAAGAATGCGGGAATGCCGTATGGGGAGATGACTTTACGAAAATCGTAGACGCTGTTTGGGAGAAGCGCAACCTCGGGCTTGACACGGTTGAATTTGAAATTGACGCCGCCGATGCCATAAACGACTTAGATACGATCGCCGCCAAAGAAAAGCAATACAACGTCGTCAAATGCCCAAGCGGCAAAGTGGACGTTATGCTTGAGCTTTCCCGATTAGGTTACTCCTTCGTTGAGGGAAGCTGTAATCTGTTGTTTGATTTGAGGAAATTCGAGCAGATTCCCCTTTCGTCGGTTCAAAGGAGGCTTGTTGACAGCGCTGGTTATTCCGAAATGGACGACAAAGATAAGGAGCGGTTGTTCGGTGAGATTCGGGCAGGCTTGTTCAATACCGACAGGATTTTTCTGGACCCGCATTTTACGAATGGAATAGCGGCGACGAGATACGTCAACTGGCTAAATGACGCTGTCGTACAAGGCGCGATGCTCTATAAGATTGTGTATAAGGGCGATTCGATCGGTTTTTTCATTATCAAAAGTATCGGCGGCGGGATTTATTATCCGTTCCTTGCGGGAATGTACGGCGGACATCAAAAATCCGGCTTGGGGCTGAACGCAATATATCAGCCCTTGTCTTGTGTGAAAAGCATCGGCGGCAAAAAAGTGGATACCTATGTCAGTACAAATAATATGAGCGTATTAAGGATGCATACCCGGCTCGGTTTTGAAATAGGGCATATAAATAACGTTTTTATAAAGCACAACGCATGACAAGGAGGACTTGATGCTAAAAAGCAAAACCGTGCTGATAACCGGCGCAAGAACAGGCATCGGCAGGGCGGTCGTGCAGAAATTTGTCAAGAACGGCGCTGCTGTCGTCGCGCATATGCGTGTACAGGACGACGAATTTGACGAATTTAGCCGCGGGCTTGCGGCGGAGTATGGTACGGCTGTCAGCACGGTGTATTTTGACATTGCTGACACGGATGCCCTCAAGCGCGAGATGAAAGCGCTGCTGAAGTCGACACAGATCGATGTCCTTGTCAACAACGCGGGCATCGCGCATGGCGGGCTGTTTCAGATGACGAAGCTCGCCGCTATTCGCGAAGTTTTCGACGTGAACCTGTTTTCGCAAATGGAGATCACGCAGTTGGTCTTGGGGCAGATGACGCGGCGAAAAAGCGGAGCGATCGTCAATGTCGCGAGCATAAGCGGGATTGACATCAGGCGCGGCGACTGCGCATACGGTGTGTCGAAGGCCGCGTTCATCGCTTTTACGAAGGCGCTGTCTGCGGAAACGGGAACGTTTGGGGTGCGGGTAAACGCCGTCGCCCCCGGTTTTACCGACACAAAAATGGTCAAGGCATATGCCAATCAGTCGGAAATGTCAGATAATCCCATGAAACGTTTGGCAAATACAGACGAAATCGCAAACGCGATCTATTTTCTTGCGAGTGACGATGCGTCATTTATTAATGGATCCACTCTTGTTGTAGATGGCGGAGGGGGAGGAAGGAGATAAATGTACGACGCAGCAATTACAAATAAGGATATTGAAAACAAAAATATTCGCCAAATACGTCGGCGTATTATTGATATGACGTTTGCGGCGGGAACTGTCGGAGCGCATATCGGCGGCTCTTTGTCGGCTGTTGAGATTCTCTACGCGCTTTATTTTGCAGTTTTGAATATCGCGCCGGACAACTTAGCGTCTGAGTTGCGCG
>JAITSR010000167.1 GCA_031287655.1 Clostridiales bacterium | reverse complement strand
GTCATGTGGTGAAACAGGTTAAAGTGCTGAAACACCATGCCCACGCGTTCCCTGATTGCCCGGAGCGCCGCGGAATGGTTTGTAACCTCCGTGCCGTTGATCAAAACCCTTCCGGAGGTCGGCGTCTCCAAAAAGTTGATGCAGCGCAGCAACGTAGACTTGCCGGAACCGGAGGGCCCGATGATCGCGACGATCCGCCCCTTTTCGACTGTCAGGCAGACGTCCCTTAACACCTCCAGACTTCCGAAGGATTTGCTGACATGTTCCATCACAATCACGTTTTGCAAGCCTTTCTCCCTCCACTTCCGCCGCGCCGCCCCGTCCCATCCTGCCTCGCCGCGCCGCCCCTCACCGCGTCCCCCTCATGCGTACTGCGTTTCCTCTTACCGCGCCCCCTCCGACATGAAGCGCGCCATCCGCGCACATGTCGTGAACCAAGGCCGTCCGTTTTCGCGCATATACGCGAGCAGTTCCTCCAACATAAAAATCCTGCCCGGGTCGCCCATCGTCGTCGGGTCGAGCTGCAGTACGCAGCATGAATGATCGCGGCGCGCGCCGTCGTATTCCCATTTCCAGTTCGTAAGCACCTTATCAAAGCACGAGATTCGGGCCTGCCCGAAAGGGATCGGCGGCCAAAAATTGAACATAAAATAGGGCAGGTCGGAAAGCGGCCAGTGAATCGGGATTTCTATAAGCTCGCCGCCCGACTCAAGGCGGTTGAAATAGGGGACGTCGTCGTCGCTCAGTGAACTGGAATAGGAAAAGCCGAGTTTTTTTACGATCGACAGCGTCCGCTCCGTAAACTCACCTGCCGGCGCGCGGAAACCTTCCGGCGCTTTGCCGCAAATGTCCGTCAGCGCCTGCATTCCCTTGCGGATCGCTTCCTCCTGATCGGCCTCAGACAGCAGGCCGAGGTTTTCCTGCGCGTAGCCTCTGCACGCGACCTCATGGCCGCGACCGGTGAGTGTACGCACCGCGTCCGGGTACTTTTGCGCGACCCAGCCCGGCACAAACGCCGTCGCCGAAACCTCATGCGCCGAAAGCGCGTCCAAAACCCGGCCAAGCCCGACTTCAATACCCGCCCTGCCGAGGGCCGCAAGTTCGCTGTCAAAGAGTTCGATCTCCGGATAATAGGCCCGTGCAAAGAGCTCGGCGTCAAGATTCAACGTGACGATCACGGCGCTGTCACACGCTTCCGGCCAAAGAATCTGACCTGCATCCCCCATTTTTTCCGTGTTTTCCATGATCCCCATACCTATGACCATTCCTTTCTGCGAAAGGCACAAAACGAAATGAAACATCAGATTTGTCCGTTTTGTCCGTTTTGTCCATTTATCCGGCCTGCCCGGTCTGCCCGGTCTGCGCCCACCGCGCGATTTCTTCACAGGTCGCGCACCAAATTTTGGAGTTTGCGTTTAAGTATTCGCACAGCTTCTCTATGATCATCGACTTGCCCGGCGCTCCGGACAACTGCGGGTGAAACGCCGTGGTAACGGCATTTCCATAGCGCGCCGCGCCGTCGAGTTCATGGATAAAGTTCGACAGCACGTCCTCATAGGGCGCGATCGGGCAAAGGCCGGTCGGGATCGGCGGGTAGTGGTTGTAGACCACCTGAATGTAATCGTCGAGTTCCTGCCTCCCCGGCAGGCTGACGACGCGCGTCTCCCGCCCGTTAATCCGGACAAAACCGCCCCGCTCATCGTCGATCTCATCACTAAAATAGAGCGTATTCGGATCGGCGCACAGGCGCTCCCGCGTCTCACGCAAAAGCCTTGCGGTACATCGGAAGCCGACTGCCGCCTTGCCGACGACCTCGCAAAACATAGCCTGACTTCGCGCGATCACCTCCATCTGCTCGTCGGCGGTATCGCCATACGAATCCTCATGGAAATACCCGTGATGGGCGATTTCATGCCCCTCGTCCGCAATTCGCCGCACGATACCGCGGCATCGGTCCACAATATCGCCCGGAATAAAGAATGTCGCTTTTTTCTGATGCCGCGCGAGGATGTCCAAAAGATGCGCCGCGCCCTTTTTGGGGCCGTACATCCCGACGGAGCGGCTCTTTATGAAGTCCTCCCCGCCCGCGAGCTTTCGCGTCTTATTATTCCAGATCGTATCCCCGTCGAGGTCGAAGCAGAACGCGAACGCGGCCAAAGCGCCTCCGGGCCATTTATTTCTGATTTCCGTCCCCATATAGTACCCACCCTTTGTGTTATTTTTTGAGACGCCTCGTCCGCTCAAGTGCGGGCGCTCACTCCAAACCGCTTTTCAAGCGCCTTTGCGACGACCGACAGGATTTTGACCATCACATAATAGATGATGCCGACGGTGATCAGCGGCTCAAACGCCAAAAACGCGTTCGCGACAATTTGCTTGCCTGCGCGCATCAAATCGACGACGCCGACCGTCGACACGAGCGAGGTCTCCTTCAATAGGCCGACCGTCTCGTTGACGAGGGCCGGGAGCACCGAACGCATCGCCTGCGGGAAGATAATATCCTTCATGCGGCGAAAATAGGGGACGCCCAGCGCCTTTGCCGCCTCGGTCTGCCCGACGTCGATCGCCTGCAGCCCGCCCCGGATCGCTTCCGACATGTAAGCCGCTGAGTTCAGGGACAGCGTGATAAACGAAGCAAGCTCCGCCGATATGCTGACGTTGAGCAAGAGCGGCATCGCAAAGTATACGATGTTGAGCTGCACCAGCGCCGGAAGCCCCCTGAAAATATCGGTGTAAACATAACCGAACGCGCGCAGGGCCTTGTTTTTGGATAGCTTAATCAGCGCGAGCGGGACCGACAGGACAAAAGCGCCCACAAGCGACGCCGCGGTAATTGCGAGCGTCATCATAATCCCGTTCAGGAGCATGTTGCGATATTCAAAAACCTTCTCAAAATGAAAAACCATGCTCTGCTACCACTCTCCGCCATTCGGGCAAAGGATCTGTCCCGTCATATAACTCGACACGCGCG
>JAITSR010000150.1 GCA_031287655.1 Clostridiales bacterium | reverse complement strand
CCATGCCTACGTTTGTCCGGCGATTGATTGAAGTTTCCGTTCTTGCCATATCGAACAGCTCCTTTTACGCAACGAGCTAAAAGGTACAGCATGGTTTCGGGACTCGTATTGCCACAGTTGAAATCATCCCTGACATGATAAAAATGTTCAAGATGACCACCGTTATACTCAAATTGTTCTGACCATAACGATGAATATTTTTTGATTAGTTCAGACGGGTTATCAGTCGCAGTCTGCAACAATTTCACGATTGGCTCATTAATGTCGTTGATAATATATTTGCCTGCCCGTCGCTCATTTGCAACAGCTACTGTGATAGCAGCCATCCCAGCAAATGGCTCAAGTAAACGATTGAAATGCCGTGGCATGTATTGAAGAATTTGTGGCGCAAGTATGCGCTTCGACCCTTGGTATTGAACTATGTGAGGCGTCCTACCATTCATGAGTTTTCCTTTTTTTGCAAAAAACACCAATCTTTGCGTATAAACATTCAACAAGCTTTTCAGCTTTCCCACTTATTGAATCTAATAAAAATTATACTACGATACACCGAAAACCTCAACATTATTTTGACCTCGTGGCTAAGATAAAACGTACAAACGTACAAATCCGAACCTGTCCCCAATAGGAATGAGTAGTGTATTCGGTTGATGGAGTTTCCGAATACACTCTTTCCCCATACCTACAGGCCGAAATAAGACTTTGCGTTTTCATAGCAGACGGCGCGAATGATCGCGCCGAGCTCCTGCTCGCCCGAAAAATACTCGCCCCGCTCGACGAGCGTCCCAAGGTAGTTGCATAAAGCGCGCCGGTAGAGCTCATGGCGCGGATAGGAGAGAAAGCTCCGCGAGTCGGTCAGCATGCCGACCGACAGCGCGACCGGGTACAGGCTGCCGACGCTCTCGAACTGCTTTGTGATGCCGTACAGCTGATCGTTGAACCACCACGGCGCGCCGAGCTGCACCTTTCCGCGCCCGCCCCCGCAAAAAGCCGTCGCAAGCACCGCGAACGCCTCGTATTGGTTGATGTCGAGCGGATAGAAAATGATTTTCGGCAGCTCCCCGGCGCTGTTCAGCCGGTCGAGCAGCGTGCCGAAGCTCCGGACGGACGCGGCCTCGTCAACGCAGTCGTACCCGGAGTCAGGGCCTAGCCGCGCGAACATCTTGGCGTTCGCGTCGCGGTACGCGCCGATGTGGTATTGCGTCACAAAGCCATGCTTTGCGTACAGGCGGGACATTTCAAACAGGAAGGCTGAGCGGTAGGCGTTGAGTTCGGCCTCCGTGAGCCGCGCGCCAACAGCCCTCCCGGACCCCGGCCCCGGCCGCGAATCCGCGAGCGCCTTTTGGAACACGCGCTCGATCTCCTCGTCCGTATAATCCGTCCAGATAAAGCGTGTGACCGCATTGTCGTTGATCATCGAACCGGCTTCTTTAAAATAGAGCAGCCGCCGCTCCAACGCCGCGAGCAGCTCCCGAAAGCTCCCGATCGGCATACCGGCGGCTTCTGAAAGCGCCCCGACATAGTCCGCGAAACCCGGTTTTTCAATGTTCAGCGCCTTATCCGGCCGAAACGCCGGGACGACACGGCAGCGCGCGCGTTCACGCCCGCTCCTGTCCGCGGGACCGGCTCCGGACGCGACGCCGACCCCGGACGCAGCGCCGACCTCGCCCTCGGCAGAGGTTCCGGACGCGACGCCGACCCCGCCCGCCTCCGCGATTTTTCTGTGGTACGCGAGGTCGTCCGCCGGGTCGTCGGTCGTCGCGATAAATTCGACGTTCGATTGTCTGATAAAATAGGAGGGTGTCATGTTTCGCTCGGCGATCAGCGCGGACGTCCTGTCGTACATCGCCTTCGCGTTTTTTTCCGAGAGCGGCTCGTCGACGCCGAAATATCGTTTGAGTTCGAGCGCGCACCAGATGTACAGCGGGTTCCCGGCGAGCTGCGGCAGAATCGACGCAAACGCGCAAAACTTGTCATAGAAGCTCGCGCCGCCCGTGATCAATTCCTCGTCGATCCCGAAGGCGCGCATCGCCCTCCATTTATAATGATCGTGCGCAAGCCAGATCTCGCCGAGGTCCGAAAACCGCCTGTCCTCGTAAATTTCCTTCGGACTCAGGTGGCAGTGGTAGTCGATAATCGGCAGCTCTTTTGCGTATTTCTCATACAGCGCCCTCGCCGGGGCGGCGGTAAAAAACAGATTTTCCGAAAACATAGCCCCAATCCCCCTCATCTTCTAAGGCGGGCCGCGGCGCAATCCAGTCGGCGGCGATTTCGCTTCATCGCCCCGCGCCCCCCCCTGCAACAGCGATTCCGCTCTATTCCGCGTCAAACGTCCAGACGCGCGTCCACGAGCCGCACTCACCCGGCGCGAGCCTGAGTTTATGGAAACTCTCGATCGAAATCATGTGGTCGATGGCCCAGAAGCTCACGCGGCTCAGGTTGATTTGATCCCTGCCGCAGACCCGCAGCCCTTCCCCCGTGTTCTCGAGGCGCCATTCAAACGCGTGACCCGGCGCGAGCTCAAATTCCTCCCCCGGAACCGCGAGGAACATGGCTTTGCGGCTCGCCCCCGCGAATGTGAAGCCCTTTCCGTTCCCCATGAGCGCGCCGACGACCGCATCGTGCCCGCGGTCCGTGATCGACGGGATCGTGAGCTTATAATCCGGGTCGATCGCCATGCCGTTGACTGTCAGGAAGTTGTGGCAGTATTCCTCCGCCTCAAAGTCGCGCTCGCCGACGTTCTGCAGCGTCACGCGCATTTCGAGCCGGTTTCCGTTCACCTCGAGCCGCTTTTCCTGCCGGAGCGCATACCCGATGCAGGTCTCCGGTTCCGTCACAAAGAGCAGCGCGTTCGGCGAGTGCGACACGGAAATCCGGAACGGACGCGCTTTGTAAGGATTCATAAAACTGTACGGCTCGTCCTTCTCCTTCAACAAAAGGCCGACGCCGGGCTTGGGGAAATACCCGCCGACCGCCGCGTCGTCATATGTCCGACAGACATATTCGTTGCAGATGCCCCGCCCGCCGGACGTCCTTCCGTGGTTATGCGGCTCGCTCGCGCAGAAGCGGTGCAGTCCGTCCAGCACGACCTCCTCCACAAAGCCCGCGCGGTCAAAGCGCGTCGTGACGTTTGGCGCGGCGCCCGGCTCCGAGACGTCTACCCTCAACCGATCTGATTGCAATACATACATGCCCGTTCCCTCCGTTTGATTCCGATTATTTTTTGAACCGATTAGTCCTCTGAGATAAAACCGAGCGCGCGCAGCGTCCGCAGGAGTACGACCGCCGCCTGCGCCCGCGTCGTGCGGCCCGCGGGGTCAAACGCGTTTAGGCCGGGCAGTGCCGTCGTCACACCTTTTATGATACCCCGCCCGACGCAGAACGCGGCGGCCTCGTGATCGCTTTCCGCAATGACGGCGCGGTCGATAAACAGGTTCAAAAGGGCGTCGCCACCCTCCGGGGCCGCCCCGCTCTCCGTGGAATCGCCGCTTTCCGTGGCCGCCCCGCCCGGTTCGGCAAAGCGGCACATCGCATAGACAAGTTTTGCCATATCCGCGCGGCTGATCGCGTCGTCCGGCCTGAACGCGCCGTCCGCCGCCCAATCGAGCAGACCCGCGCCGCGCGCAGTGTACACCGCGTCATAATACCAGACGCCCTGTGTCACGTCTGAAAAGCCGATACCGGAAGCCGCGGCTTTCGGAGACGGCAGACCGAGCGCGCGCACGGCGAGCGCGGCAAACTCCGCGCGCGTGACCGGGGACTCGGGGTCGTACAGGCCGCTCCCCTTTCCAACGACAAGTCCGAGCGCCGCAGCTTCCTCAACATCCCGCCGCGCCCAGTGGCCCTCCATATCCGAAAACGCGATCGCCGCCGCGGAAGGTTTTGGCGTCGAAGCTCCTTTTGGCGGCGTTTTTGGCGACGCCGTTTCTTTTGATGCCGGCGTCTGCGCCGGTGTTCCTTTCGGCGTCACTTTTGGTGTCGCCCCCGGCGTTGTTGTTAAAGACGGCGTCCCCTTCGAAGGCGAAGTCTCTTTTGAGGGCGGCGTCGGCGTCATTGTTCCTTTCGGCGATGGCGTCACTGTACCTTTCGGCGTCGTTGTCACTTTCGGCGATGGCGTCGTCGTCACTTTCGGCGTCGGCGTCACTTTCGGCGTTGACGTTGCGATCGGGGTGGGCGCGCCCGCCGAGCCCGAGCCGCCGCTGGGCCCTCCGCCGCCGGGTCCTTTGCCGCCCGGGTTGACGACCGGCGGCGTGACAGTCCTTGCGATCGTCAGCGCATAGGTCCCCGTCCGGGCATCGCCCGCGACCAGACTCTCGACGAGGATGTGTACGCTGACCGCACCCGCGCCCTGCGGCGGGACCGTGATCTGC
>JAITSR010000123.1 GCA_031287655.1 Clostridiales bacterium | reverse complement strand
AGCGCGTTCGTCGAGACGACGCCGCGGACGCTCCCGTCGCGCAGGCCGCGCTCGATCTCGCGGCGCAGATTCGGCAAGTATCCGCCCCGGTAGCCCCTCACGCGGCTGCCCGCGTTTTTACCCGCTTTCTGGCCTGCCTTTAGGCTCTCGTCGAGCGTCTCCTTTAAGTAGGTCGTCAGCACCTCGACGTTCAAACGGCTGCGCGTGAACACGATCGTCGAGACGTCGTTCTTTAACAGCAGCCCCGCGAGCTGGCGCGCCTCGAGCAGCGAGGACTTGCGGATGCCGAGCTCCCGGTTCACGACGGGCGGGTTGTAGAACACGACGTACTTCTTGCCGGACGGCGCGCCGTTGTTGTCGATCACGCGGACCTCCCGCCCCGTGATCCGATACGCGAGCTCGTAGGGGTTCGCGATCGTCGCCGAACAGCAGATGAACTGCGGCTTCGCGCCATAGAACGCGCAGATGCGCAGGAGCCTGCGCAGCACGTTTGCGAGGTGGCAGCCGAACACGCCGCCGTAGTGGTGGAGCTCGTCGATCACGACGTATTTTAAATCCTCAAACAGCCGCGTCCACTTTGTATGGTTCGGCAAAATCGCGCCGTGCAGCATGTCCGGGTTCGTCACAATGATGTTGCCCGCCTGCCGGATCGCTTTTCGCGCGGACTGCGGCGTGTCCCCGTCGTAGGTGTACGCCTTGACGGGCGCGCCCGCCTGACCGATCAGCTGGTCGAGCTCGTTCGACTGGTCGTAGGACAGCGCCTTTGTCGGGAACAGGAACATCGCGCGCGCGGAGCCGTCTTTGAGCACGGCGTCGACGACCGGAAGGTTGTAGCAGAGCGTTTTTCCGGACGCGGTCGGCGTCACGACGACGATGTCCTCCCCGTTGAGCACGGCGTCGATCGCGGACGCCTGATGAGAGTACAGCTCATAGACGCCGCGCTTCGCGAGCGCGCCGACGAGCCGCGCGTCAAGCCGGTCGGGTATCTTCGCGTAGATCGGCTCGCGCGCCGGAATCTCCTTCCAGCAGGTGATGTTCTCCATCAGCGCAGCGTCGCTTTGAAACCGATCCATCAGCTGTTCAAGATTCATGCCCCGCCCCGTGCCTTTCGATTTTCGTTAAATTCATGATGTACCCGCGCCGCCGTCGTAGGAGAGGATTTCATCCAAGTCCGCGCGGGAAAGTTTTGTCAAAAACGTCTCGCCGGGTTTGATTACGGCGTCGATCAGCTGTTTTTTGCGCTCCTGAATCGCAAAAATCTTTTCCTCTATACTGCCGGCCGTCAGGAGCTTGATCACCTGCACGGTCTTTCGCTGGCCGATCCGATACGCGCGGTCCGTCGCCTGATCCTCGACCGCCGGATTCCACCACGGGTCGTAGTGAATCACGGTGTCCGCGCCGGTCAGGTTCACGCCGGTGCCGCCGGCCTTCAGCGACAGCAAAAACAGGTCGCCCGCCCCGTCGTTGAACTCGTTGATCATGCGGTGGCGGTCGAGCGGCTTCACCTGTCCGTCGATATAGTGGCAGCTGATGTTTTCCGCGGCCGCCCATTTGCGGATCATCGTGAGCATCCCGGTAAACTGCGAGAACAGCAGGATTCGGTGCTGCCCGTCGATCGCGTCGCGCACGAGCTCTTGCAGCAGGAGCAGCTTGCCGCTCTCGTCCTCGTAGCCCTCGACAAAGAGCGCCGGATGGCAGCAGATTTGCCGCAGCCGCGTGAGCGCCGCCAAAATCATGATCTGACTCTTTTCAAAACCGTTCTCCGAGATTTCCTGCGCGATCTCCCGCCTGATTTTTTCCAGATACACAAGATAGAGCTTTTTTTGCTCGTCGGTCATCTGCGCGTACATTCGTGTGTCGATTTTGTCCGGCAGCTCGCGGAGGACGTCAACTTTGAGGCGACGCAGCAGAAACGGACGGATCTGGCCGGAGAGCTCGTTGAGCGCGGAGGTCACGTCCGGGGACGGGGGCAGGGATCGGAGCGGCGCCGGGTCCTTCCGCCCTTGCGCCGACCCCGGCTCATGCTCTTGCTCCGGCGCATGATCCGGCTCATGCTCCCGCTCCGGCCCCGACTCACGCTCCTGCTCCGCTTCCGCCGCATCCATAGCATCCGCCGCTTCCGGCGCGCCCGCGACGCCCCGGCTCTCCGCGACCGACGCGTATCGTTCGCTGAACGCCTTGGCCGTATTCAGGTACCCCGGCAGCACAAAATCAAAAATCGACCACAACTCGAGCAGTCTGTTCTCCATCGGCGTCCCGGTCAGCGCGAACCGGCTCCGCGCGCGCAGGCATTTTACGGAGATCGCGTTTTGCGAATTGGGGTTTTTGATGTACTGCGCCTCGTCGAGGATGCAGCAGCGGAACAGGATGTCCCGGTATTCCTCATAGTCCCTGCGGATCAGCGGGTAGGACGTGATCACGACGTCGCGCCCCGGAATCCCGCGGATCAGCCGCGAACGCTCGGCCTTGCTGCCCGTCACCGCAAGATAGCTGAGGTTTGGCGTGAACTTTTCGATTTCCGCGCACCAGTTGTAGATCAGCGAGGTCGGCGCGACGATCAGGGAGGGGGCCGCGTTTTCAAACGAGCCCGCTTTCGCGCCCGCGCGCGCCTCCGCTTCCTCTTTGATCGAGAGCAGCAGCACGAGCACCTGCAGCGTCTTCCCAAGGCCCATATCGTCCGCGAGCACGCCGCCGAGCGAATAGGCGTACAGCGCCTTCAGCCAGCGAAAGCCCGTTTTTTGATAGTCGCGGAGCACCTGACCGACGCTTACGGGCGGCGACTCCTCGCTCTCGGCCGGCTCGTTCAGCGCGCGTACAAAGTCGCGTAAAATCCGGTCGCGGCCGACGTTTTTGATCTCGGAGCTGCGGAGGTAATAGTCGAGGTAGAGCGCCCTGTAGCTCGGCAGCAGCATATGCCCGCTCAAAACGTCCGCCTCGCCGGCCCCGAGCAGGTCCATCAGCCGCACGACGTCCTGCGTCTCCTTCTCCGCGAGGTTCAGGAGCGAGCCGTCTTTTAACTTGTAATACCGCTTTTTTTCGCGGATGCCGCGGAGGATTTCAAGCAGCTCCCCGCGGTCGATCAAGTCCGTGTCAAAATCGACCGAAAGCAGCTCCGCAAGACCGCCGCTCACGCCGCCCGCGCCGGTCGAAAGGGACAGGTTCGCGCGAAAGCCGATGCTGCGGCGCACCGACATCTTTTTAAATTCCTGCGAATAGTAGACCTCTGCGTGCCGCTGCAGGCGCGGGAGGATTTCAACCACAAAGTTATAGATGCTGTCGTCGTCGTAGAGGTTGATTTTCGTGTTCTTGACCTTAAAATCCGCCTCGGCGAAGATGTCCAGAATTTCGTTTTCGGTCTTGACGTCCCGGACGATGATGCGCCCGTCCGCGTTCTCCGCCTTCGACGCCGCCGCGAACGGGTTGATGTCCGTCTCCCCGTAGTGGAAGCGCACGTCCGCCGTGACCACGCCGTCCTCCTGATCGAGAAAAATTTCCGCCGCGAGCGGCTTGCGGTCGATCAGGCTTGTCACCTCGTCGTCGATCGAGAGCGTGCCGATCCGGTCGATCGCGGGCAGGACCTCCGACACAAATCGGCTGCGGTCCTCCGAAATAAAGCGGAACTCCCGGTCGCGATATGTCTCGAGCAGGTCGAGCAGCGGGCGCAGGACCTCCGTCTGCCCCTTAGGCAGCCGGTGAATCCGGTCGCGGTAGAACACAATGTCGCCGTCCTCCGTCAGCGGCGTCATGCGGTTTTCGAGCCCGACCTTCAAAACAAAGTCGCGGTCGTCGCGGTCGAGCCGAAAGTCGATCAAAATCCCCTCGTCGCAGACTTCGGTCTCCCGGTAGGTGTTCCTGCCGACCTCGACGAGCAGCCGCCGCCCTGCGTTCGCGTAAAAATCCAAAAAGCGCCGGAACTGCCGGTCCGAAAGGCGCATGTACTTGTCCTCAAACGCCTCGCGCCCGGCCTCGCGCAGCTCGAGCAAAAAGTCCGCGACGAGCGCGTCAAAGCCTTCGAGCGTATGTATCGCGGGGTCATAGGCAAATTTTTTGGAAAAGTCGAGCGGGCGGCGCTTGTCGAGCGCCCACGCAAATCGCGCGATGTTCTTAATCAGGTAAGACGCGCCCCCGGCCCAGAGCTTGAAGAAAAAGCGCGCGTTCCGCTCCGGCGCGCTCCCGAACAGGCCGTCAAACAGCCAGTCGCCATCCGTCGCGCCGACGCCGCCGGCGCCTGTGCCGCTCACGCCGCCGAACCCCCCGCCGCCGCCCGGCCCCGCGCCCGCCGCGCCGCCCGGCAGCAAGTAGACGGGCTCCAAGCGGATCGCGCTCCGCAGGCGCGCGCCGTCCGCCGCGGCGTCGGTCTCATCCTGAAACGTGAACAGGTCGAAAATCCGCTTTGCGCGCTCACGATCCTTTAGTTGACCGAAAAAGCCCTCGCTGTCGCGCTGTTCGATCAGGATCAGCACCGCGGCGATGTGCTCGCAAAAGGCGTGCGTCGTCTTGTCCGACAGACGGCAGCTGCACTGCGTGCCGATCAGCTGTCCCTCCGCGCCGAACGTAACGCTGACGTTGCGCTCCTTGAGGTCGTGGACGGTCGCCGTGAACACATTTTTTTGCGGGTTGTACTGTATCGCGCGGACGCGGTTGCCGAAGTGGTACTCGAGCCCGCGGTCGAACGAGAAGCTGCTGCAATTTTCCTTGACGAAATCCCGGCTAATTTTAAACATCAGCTGTGGTGGTAACCATCCCTTTCTAGGCTCATCGGCGTTTATTTATATGCTCTGACACTTTTTGCGGCGGTCAAGGCTTTGCGCCGCCGCGCCGCGCCGCAGTTATTTTGCGACGATGTTGATCAGGCGGCCGCGGACCACAATCACCTTCACGATGTCCGCCGCGCCGCCGTCTTTGCCCGCCGCCGCGAGGAACTGGGCGAGGCGGGCGTCCTGCCGGACCTGCGCCTCGATCGCCGCGTTATCCGCCTCCTGCGCGACCGCCACTCGGAAACGGACCGTGCCGTTGACCTGCACGGCCATCTCGACGACGTCCCTGACGAGGTCGGCCTCCTCATAGCGCGGCCAGCCGCCCGCCGCGAAAATCGAATAGGGCAGGCCGAGCGACTCCCACACTTCCTCGGCAAAATGCGGCGCAAACGGCGCGATCAGGCGCAGCAGATCGAGGAACGAGCCGACAAAGAGCGCCGCGTCCTTTTCCGGCGCCGGGGCGTCCGCGTCATACTTGTAGAGCGCGTTCAAGAGTTCCATCGCGCGGGAGATCGCCGTATTGAATTGAAAGCGTTCAATGTCCGCGCCCGCGGACTTGATCGAATAACTCCGGACGTAGCGGAGCTCCTTTTCAAGCGCTCCGGAGGCGGGAGCGGCCGAGGACGGCGCGGGGACGGCCGGGGCGGCCGCGGGAACGGGCTGTGCGGAAACGAACGAAGGCGCGCTCAGCAGCGCGGAAGCGTCAATCCCGCGCCCCGCACAGAATGCCAAAACGCTCTCCGAAAACCGCTCGACGCGTGCGACAAAGCGCGCGACCGCCCTGATCCCGTCGTCATTCCAAGGGCCGCCCTCCGTGTAGGCGAAACCGAAGCCGAGGTACATGCGGAACACATCCGAGCCGTACCTGTGGACATATTCGTCGGGCGA
>JAITSR010000374.1 GCA_031287655.1 Clostridiales bacterium | reverse complement strand
GGCGTTATAGAAGTGTTGACGCGGGGCCGCCCCTGCGGCGGGTCCTGAACGGGCGTCGGCGGGCGTCGGCCAGCCGGGGCGCGCGGTCACAAGCAAGCCGTCGGTCGCGCCGACCGCGGCCGACACGGCAGGAACCGATACGTCCGCGGCCTTTGGCGTCAGCTTTAGCAGCAGGCTGTCGTGCTCATAGAGCGGGCGCGTGACCGTCGTCCAGAAATTCGATGCGTCCGCGGACTCCGCTGAGTCCGCCGCGTCGGTCGCGTCGACCGCCGCCTCGATCGGGAAAATATCCCCGCACTGCGTGTCGTAGAGCTCGCAGCTCCACACGCCGCGCACGCGGAATTGATAAACGTCGGCCTCTTGCAGAATATCCTTGTTTGCCGGGGCCTTTGCGTGCGCGACAAAGAGCCAGCGCGCGCCCCGCGTCTCCTGCCCCTGCGCCGCTTGTGCATCCTGCGCCGCTTGCGTCCCCTGCGCATCCTGCGCCGCGCCTTCCTCGCGCAGCTGGTAAACGAGGCCTTTCGCGCGGGCGCCGGAGCTGTCGCGAATGTCGACCTCCCGCAGGCGCGCGAGCGCGTCCAAAAGCGCGACACGCTCAAAACCGACATGCGCGCATCTCGCGTAGAGCCGCTCGCCCCGCCCGTCCGGCACGGCGTCGGCGTATTTTGGCGGGCCGCCGATAAAGAGGATTTCGCCGCCCGCGTCGCGGAAGCGCTCCAAACGGTCGAGCGTCGACTTCCGCAAGGTCTCGCAGCCGGGCACGACGATCGTCTCATAGCGCATTTTCCCGACCGGAAGGCCCACGCCGCCAACCGCCGGGGCGCCAACCGCCGGGGCGCCAACCGCCGTCCCCGCCGATCCCGCCGTCTCGGCCGCCGCGGCCGGAATATCCGCGAGCGCGCATTGCCCCTCAAGCAGGGACTCCGCGATAAAATCAAAGTCGAGCGTACCTAAAAGCAGCCATTCCGTGACGTTCGCGAACTGTTCGTCCAGCTGCTCGCGCGCCGCCCGCGTGTTCTCCTTCGCGCCCCAGTGCAGCCAGTAGCTCTCGACCGGGTGGATCACGCCGATCCGCGCGACGGGCCGCCCGCGCGTCATCGCGGTATTTACGCGCGCGAAATGATCCTCGACGAGCGCGTATTTTTCATACCAAGGAGCCTGATAATTGAAGGAGCCCGGATAGTCCCGCTTCGCCTCGCCGTTCATCGAGACCCAAGAGAGGTGCGGCACGCGCACCGTGACGCCGAGCGCGGCCTGCCAGTCGCCCTGCGTCTTGTGTCCGCGAAAGTCAAAATCCCAATTCGTCACGCCGTACAGCTCGCTCAATACGCCGGGCGCGCCAAACTGGCGGCTCGCGGACTGCGCCTGCTTTGCGGTCGTGTACTCATAACGGTCGCAGAGCATATCGATGCCGGGCAGCTGGAACGAGCGGTAGGAGCGCATTGCGTCGCCGAGCGCCATCGTCTGGCTCTCGAGCGATTCCTCGTGCAGCATATGTCCCGTGAGCATCAGACCGTGTTTTTCGCACCAGCCGCCGCACTGATCCGCGAACGCCTGCGCGAAACGTTCGGCGATGTGGTCGTGATAGAGATAACGCAGGCGCGACACGCCGCCGCCCGCGGGCTCCCAGAGCAGCTCGGGGATACTGGCGAGCAGGTCGATGCCCGGGTATGCCGCGGAGAACGTCTCGGGCAGGTCGTCCGTCCACGGCAGCGTCACATCCTTTGGCGCGTGCGCGAAGTCCAGCGTGCCTTTGATCGAAAATTGCGGCTCGTCCGTAAAGATCGCGGGCGCGACGCCGCCTAAGTCCTTTGCGAAAAACTGCCCGTAGCGTTCGTAGGTCACGCGGATAAATTCCGCGATCGCGGCGGGGTTCAGCGTGTCGGCGTATGTCTGATTGTTGTACCAAGGACTCGGCTCGGCGGTCCGGAGGTACGCGTAGAGTTTGAAGCCGCCCTCCGCGGCCTTGTCGTCTTCGCCGACGCGCCGGTAGCGCGCAAGGTTCCCGCCGCCGTCGAGCGATACCTCATAACAGGCGACGGGCGCTCCGTCTCCGGCCCCTTCGGTTCCGGCCTCTCCACCGACCTCTCCGACCGCGGGGCGCGGATTCCGCGTCAGGAGCAGATGGCGGAGCCGGTAGGCCGGATCCTTTGTCACATAGCCGCCTGCCGCGCCGGACGGCCAACGGTCCTCGTCATACAGCCACGCGAGCATGTCTTCGCCGCGCGCCTTTTCGATACACGCGGACACGAGCCGCATATGCTCGTCGCTCAGGTACACCGTGTCCATGCCCGTGCGGACGTGCATGTGAAAGCCGCCGAAACCCATCTTTTTTAAGACTTCGATCTGCCGCAGAAGTTCGCCCTCGTCGAGCTTGCTGTTCCACGCCCAAAAGGGCGCGCCCCGGTATTCGCGTCCGGGATTCTTGAACAGCGCCGCGTCGAGCGGGCCGCCGTTTTTCGGATAGAGCATGACCGATCCCCTCCTTTTTGTTTGCCGCTGGATTACTGGATTCATTATAGAAGCATTTATTGTTTTCGTCCAGT
>JAITSR010000373.1 GCA_031287655.1 Clostridiales bacterium | reverse complement strand
CACGATGCCCGCGCACACGCACGAGCGGCGCATGGAGGTATACACCTATTTAGACGTTCCCGAGGACGCGGCGGTGTTCCACCTCATGGGCCAAGGGGATGAAACCCGCCATATCGTCGTGCGAAACGAGCAGGCGGTCATATCGCCGAGCTGGAGCATCCATTCCGGCTGCGGGACGGCGAGCTATTCGTTCATTTGGGCGATGGGCGGCGAAAATCAGGCGTTCGACGACATGGACGTCATCGATGGCGCAGATTTATTGTGATCCCATAAGAAATGATTCCGTTTAAAGTGATCCATTTGAAGTGGTGCATTTGAAGTGATACGAAAAAAACAGCCCGCGACCGAATCGACCCGGCGGCGGGCTGTTTTATAGAGATTGAGTTTCTGCGGTTCGCCTAGTTTTGTTTGATTGCGGCCTGCGCGGCGGCAAGGCGCGCGATCGGCACGCGGAACGGCGAGCAGGAGACATAGTCCAGACCGATTTCATGACAAAATTCGACCGAGGACGGGTCGCCGCCGTGCTCCCCGCAGATGCCGAGGTGGATGTCCGGCCTCGCGCCGCGCCCGAGCTTTGCCGCCATCTCAATCAGCTTGCCGACGCCCGTCGTATCGAGGCGCGCCGTCGGGTCGTACTCATAGATTTTTTTATCAAAATACGCCTCGAGGATTTTCCCGGCGTCGTCGCGGCTCAGGCCGTAGGCCATCTGCGTGAGGTCGTTCGTGCCAAACGAGAAGAATTCCGCTTCCTCCGCGACGAGGTCCGCCGTGAGCGCCGCCCTCGGAATCTCGATCATCGTGCCGACAAGGTAGTCCAACTCCGCGCCGAGCTCCGCCAAAACCTTGTCCGCGGTCGCCTTTATGATATTTTTTACATATTTCAACTCCCGGACGTCGCCGACAAGCGGGACCATGATCTCGGGCAGTACGTTGACACCGCGCCTGCGAACGTTCACGGCGGCCTCGATGATCGCGCGCGTCTGGATTTCGGGAATCTCCGGGAAGATGATCGCAAGGCGGCAGCCGCGGTTCCCGAGCATCGGGTTGATCTCGTGAAGGTCGCGAATCAGGTTCCGCAGTGCCTCGCGCTCAATACCGAGCTCTTTTGCGAGCTTCGTGATGTCCTCGTCCGCCTGCGGCAGGAACTCGTGGAGCGGCGGGTCAAGGAGCCGGATTGTCACGGGCATCCCGTCCATCGCTTCAAAAATGCCTTCAAAGTCATTGCGCTGCATCGGGAGGATTTTGCCGAGCGCGCGCCTGCGCTGTTCCTCGGTTTTTGAGACGATCATCTCGCGCATCGCCGCGATCCGATCTTCCTCAAAGAACATGTGCTCGGTGCGGCAAAGGCCGATCCCCTCCGCGCCGAATTTCCGCGCGACGCCCGCGTCATGCGGCGTGTCGGCGTTTGTGCGCACCTTTAAGCGGCGCACCTTGTCCGTCCACGCCATAAAGGTCTCAAAATCGCCGGAGAGCACCGCCTCAACCGTCGGCAGCCGCCCGTCATAGACGTTGCCCGCCGAACCGTCCAAGGAAATCCAGTCCCCTTCGACATGGCGCGCGCCGTTTTTGTCGATGAAATACCGGCCTTCCTCGTCGATCTGAATCTCGCCGCAGCCCGCGACGCAGCAAGTCCCCATGCCGCGCGCGACGACCGCCGCGTGCGACGTCATGCCGCCCCTCGACGTCAGAATCCCCTGCGCGACGTTCATGCCTTCGATGTCCTCCGGCGACGTCTCGGCGCGCACGAGTAATACGAATTTTTCGCCGTTGTTATACGCCGCGACGGCGTCCTTTGCCTCAAAGAACACCTTGCCCGTCGCCGCGCCCGGCGAGGCCGGGAGCCCTTTTGCGATCGGCTTTGCGGCCGCGAGCGCCTTTGGCTCGAAATTCGGGTGCAGCAACGCGTCGAGCTGCTTCGGCTCGACCTTTAAGATCGCCTCGCGCTCCGTCGCCATCTTTTCGCGGACGAGGTCGACCGCGATCTTTAACGCCGCGGTCGCGGTGCGTTTGCCGTTGCGGGTCTGGAGCATGAACAGCTTGCCCTTTTCGATCGTGAACTCCATGTCCTGCATGTCTTTATAGTGATTTTCGAGCTTTTGCGCGATTTCGACAAACTGCGCGTAGACCTCGGGGTTGATGTCCTTTAGCTGTTCGAGCGACTGCGGCGTGCGGATGCCCGCAACGACGTCCTCGCCCTGCGCGTTCATCAAAAACTCGCCGTAGAGCTTGCGCTCGCCCGTGCTCGGGTCGCGCGTGAACGCGACGCCCGTGCCGGAGTCGTCGCCCATGTTGCCATAGACCATCTCCTGCACGTTGACCGCGGTGCCCCAGTCGCCCGGAATGTCGTTCAGGCGGCGGTAGATCACGGCCCGGTCGTTGTCCCACGAGCGGAACACGGCCTTGACGGCCTCGATCAGCTGCTCCTGCGGAACCTGCGGAAAATCCGCGGCTTTATGCGCCCTGTAAATTTCTTTATAACGCCGGACGACTTCTTTGAGGTTCGCGGCCGTGAGGTCCGTGTCGAACTTCGCGCCGTTCTCCTGCTTGACCGCTTCCAGCGCCTTGTCGAAATTCGATTTCGGAATCTCCATCACGACGTCGCTGAACATCTGGATGAACCGGCGGTAGCTGTCGTAGGCGAAGCGCTCGTTGCGCGTCAGCGCCGCGAGGCCCTCGACGACCTTGTCGTTTAAGCCAAGGTTTAAGATCGTGTCCATCATGCCGGGCATCGACGCGCGCGCGCCGGAGCGGACGGAGACAAGCAGCGGTTCCGTCGGGTCGCCGAACTTTTTTCCGATGTTCGTCTCAAGCAGCGCGAGCCGCTCCCGAATTTCCGCGAGAATGTCGTCCGCGATCTGTTTCCCATCCTTGTAATACCGCGTACACGCCTCGGTCGTGACCGTAAAGCCGCGCGGCACCGGCAGTCCGAGCCCGGTCATCTCCGCGAGGTTCGCGCCCTTGCCGCCCAGCAGCTCCTTCATTTTCGCGCCGCCCTCATAAAACATATACACATACTTCGCCATACTTCCCTCCTCAACTCATTTAAAAAATTGGTATCAATAAAAAACCATCACTAAAACTTGAATTTTTCCGAAAACCAACCGGCGAGCCCCTCGATCGGCAGACGTACCTGATCCATCGAATCGCGCTCGCGAATCGTCACGCTCCTGTCGTTCTCCGACTCAAAGTCATAGGTGACGCAGAACGGCGTCCCGATCTCGTCCTGACGGCGGTAGCGCTTGCCGATGCTGCCGGTCTCGTCAAATTCGCAGGCGTAGTTGGGCGCGAGCGCGCGGTAGACCGCCATCGCCGCGTCGGAGAGCTTTTTGGACAGCGGCAGCACGCCGATCTTGACGGGCGCGAGCGCCGGGTGGAAACGCAGCACCGTGCGCACGTCGTTTTCGCCTACGGCTTCCTCGTCATAGGCGTCGCACAGAAAAGCGAGCGCCGCGCGGTCCGCGCCGAGGGATGGCTCCACGCAGAAAGGCACATATTTTTCATTCTTGCCGGGGTCAAAATAGGAGAGGTCGTCCTTTGAGTGCTCGGCGTGCCGTTTTAAGTCGTAGTCCGTCCGGTCTGCGAGGCCCCAGAGCTCGCCCCAGCCGAACGGGAACCGGTATTCAAAGTCCGTCGTCGCGCGGCTGTAAAACGAGAGCTCCTTCTGGTCGTGGTCGCGCAGGCGCAGATTTTCGGCCGTGAGTCCGAGCGAGAGCAGCCAGCTGCGGCAAAAATCCTTCCAATAGGCAAACCATTCGAGGTCGGTGTCGGGCTCGCAAAAAAACTCGAGTTCCATCTGCTCAAACTCGCGCGTGCGGAATGTGAAGTTACCGGGCGTGATCTCGTTGCGGAACGCCTTGCCGATCTGAGCTATGCCGAACGGAATCTTGCGGCGCGTCGTGCGCTGGACATTGCGGAAATTGACAAAGATGCCCTGCGCGGTCTCGGGGCGCAGATAAATCTCCGTCGACGAGTCCTCCGTGACGCCCTGAAACGTTTTGTACATCATGTTGAACTTGCGCACTTCCGTAAAATCCGAGGCCCCGCAGTCGGGACAAGGCACCCTGTGTTCGCGAATGAAGGCCGAGAGCTCACTCTCGCTCCACCCGTCGGCTTTCACGGGCTCGGAAGGCAATCCGCCGTCGGCCGCGGCGGACTCGGAAAGCCGCGCTTTGGACCACTGCTCGATCAGGCTGTCCGCCCTGTGTCGCGTCTTGCAGGCGCGACAGTCGATCAGCGGGTCCGTAAAGCCGCCGACATGCCCGGACGCGACCCACACCTGTGGGTTCATTAGGATCGCGCAGTCGACGCCGACGTTGTATTCGCTCTCCTGCACAAATTTTTGCCACCACGCGCGCTTGACGTTGTTTTTCAGCTCGACGCCGAGCGGGCCGTAATCCCACGCGTTCGCGAGTCCGCCATAGATTTCGGAGCCGGGATACACAAAGCCCCTGTTCTTTGCGAGCGCGACGATCTTTTCCATCGTCTTTTCAACCGGTTTTCCATTTGTGTTTTCAACTGATTTTTCCGCTTCCAAAGTTCCCTCCTGTCACGACGTATAATTCACAATTCATAAGTGCAATTCACAATTATAAATTCACAAGTGCAATTCACAATTTACAATTATAAATTCACAATGCGCAAAACACAATTCCTAATTCCTAATTCATAATTCATAATTATCAATGCCGTCCCGCGTATTCGAATCCAACAAATCCGCGTCCAGCATATCCTCGTCCGGCATATCCGCGTCGAGGTCCTCGTCGGTTTCCT
>JAITSR010000330.1 GCA_031287655.1 Clostridiales bacterium | reverse complement strand
GACATGATCTCGCAGATTTCCGCGGAACTCATCGTCCCCTTAAAAGAATCGGGGATCAGCACATATTTTGAAATCATGATAATAACAACTCTCCCTTTGATTCGGTATCTGCCCGCTTTTTTGAATAGACCGCGCAAAAAATCAGCGCAGCGTCAGTTCGGCGCGGAGTGGGGCCGTGCCGCAGAGCGCGACGCTGCGGGGGTCCGGCTGCGAAAGCCCCGCGTAGAGGACGTGTTTGCCCGGAATGGACGTAAGGACACCGTCTTTATCATAGCGCGCAAACGCGGTTTTGCCGAGCGCGATACGGACCGCCTTGCTCTCGCCGGGCGCGAGCCACACCTTCCCGACGCCCGCGAGGACGCGGAGCTCCCGCTGGCCGGGCGTTTCGACATAGACCTGTACGGTCTGGCGCGCGGCGGTCTTTCCGGTATTCGTCACGGTGAGCGAGCAGGCGCCGCCCTCCGCATCCGCCGCAAGGTCGGAGAGCGCAAACGTCGAGTAGCTCAGGCCGAAGCCGAACGGATAGAGGGCCTCGCCTGTAAAGTAGCGGTATGTCCGGTTCTTCATCGCGTATTCGCGGAAATCCGGCAGGTCGCCCGTGCTGCGATAGAAGGTGACGGGCAGCTTGCCCTCCGGGCTGAATTTCCCCAAAATCGCCTCTGCGATCGCCTGCCCGCCGAGCGCGCCGGGGTAGAAGGCCTGCAAAATGCCGTTCACATGTTCGTCGGCCCAGCTGACCGCAAGCGCGCTGCCCGAGATCAGCACAAGGATCACCGGCTTGCCATTCGCGGCCGCGACGACTTGCTCCAAAACATGCTGCTGCCGTCCGGGCAGGTCGAGGCTGTGCTTGTCGCCCGCGGCGTATTCATTCGAGGCGTCGCCCTCCTCGCCCTCGATCGTGGAGTCCAGCCCCATGCAAAGGATCACGGCGTCGGAGTGGCGCGTTACGGTCAGCGCTTCGGAGAGCCGGTCGTCCAGCTGCCTGCCGTCGGCCACGGAGTTTTTGTACAGATGGCAGCCCTGCGCGTACAGCACACGCGCCCCCGCGGCCTCGGCGAGCGCTTTTACGCCCCCGAGCACCGTGATGTATTCGGACGGCGTGCCGACGTAGTTGCCCTCGAGCGCGACGCGGCTGTCCGCGTTCGGCCCGATCACACCGATCGTTTTGAGTTTTGCCGGGTCGAGCGGCAGCGCGCCGTCGTTTTTTAAGAGCACGAGGCAGCGGCGCGAGACGTCAAGATTCAGCGCGCGGTGCTCCGCGCAGTCGACCTTCTCGTAGGGGATCGACGTGTAGGCCGGGACCTCCGGCGCGCCTAGCAGTCCGAGCCGCATCCGGCTGACCAAAAGGCGCTCCACGGCCCGGTCGATCTCGGCCTCGCTCAAAAGCCCGTCTTTGACCGCGGCCTCCGCGTACAGGAACATCTCGCCGCAGTTCACGTCGCAGCCGTTTTTCACCGCGAGCGCGACCGACTCGGCGGGCGACGAGGTGACATGGTGGAACTCGTGAAAATCCTTGATCGCCCAGCAGTCCGACGTCACATGCCCGTCAAACGACCATTTTTCGCGCAGAATGTCGCGCAGCAGGAGCTTTGAGCCGCAGCAGGGTTCACCGAGCGTGCGGTTGTACGCGCCCATGACCGCCTCGACGCCCGCGTCGCGCACCGCGATCTCAAAAGCCGGGAGATAGGTGTTCCACAGGTCGTAGTCGTCGACGATCGCGTCAAAGCTGTGGCGCTCGTCCTCCGGACCCGAATGGACGGCAAAGTGTTTTGCGCACGCGGCGGCCTTCAAATGCTCCCTGTCCGCACCTTGCAGCCCCCGGATAAACGCCGCGCCGAGCAGCCCTGTCAGATAGGGGTCCTCGCCGTAGGTCTCATGCCCGCGGCCCCAGCGCGGGTCCCGAAAGATGTTAATGTTCGGCGACCAGAAGGTGAGCCCCTTGTAGATCGCGCGGTCGTCCGCCCGCTGATACTCGTGGAATTTCGCGCGGCCCTCGGTCGAGATCACGTCCGCGACCGTTTGCAGCATTTCGGCGTCAAACGTGGCCGCGAGCGCGATCGCCTGCGGGAACACCGTCGCGACGCCGCTCCGCGCGATGCCGTGCAGCGCCTCGTTCCACCAGTTGTACGCGGGGATGCCGAGCCGCTCGACCGCCGCGGACGTATACACCATCTGCGAGACCTTCTCCTCGAGCGTCATTTGCGACACAAGTTCCCGCGCCTTTTCCCTGTAATTTTCCCTGTGGTTTTCCATGTTTATGACCATTCCCTTCTCAGATAATAATAAACTGTTGTGTCTATTTTAGCAGAATACGGCGGGCCTGAACAGAGATGTCAGGTCGCCGCCAAGGGTTGTCATATTGTTCTACCTTTTTTATAGAAAGCCGCTTGACAAAAGTATTTATTTGACGTACAATAAATACATAAACAAATACGAATGGTGGGAATTGTATGCAAAACACATCTTTGGTGCAGGCGAGAATAGACAGTACGTTAAAACAGAACGCGGAAGCGCTGTTTGCCGATTTGGGGCTTGATATTCCCACGGCTATACGGCTGTTTCTCACTCAATGCGTAAAAAGGGAGGGGTTGCCGTTTGAAGTCGCACGTCCTCATAGCGCGTCAAAATCCGCGCCGAACGATAGACTGGCACAGGTTTTGACGGGAAGACCGCGCGTGCGGCTTGCAACCAATGAAAACGGTCATGCGGTTGTTGACAAAGATAAGCACCCGCGTCTGCACGATTGGGCGGAGAACGGTTGATGACATTCCCAGAACTTTATATCGCGTACATTGCATGGGAAACGGGCGGCAAACGCCGCCTCGTGCTCGTGTTGTCGGAAGATGACGACATTATTTCGGTCTATCCGATAACATCACAATACGACAAGAAAGACAAAGTGATACAAGCGCAATACTTCGTCATCAACGATTGGGGGCAAGCGGGGCTTGACAAACAATCGTATGTTGACACGATAGACATTGTAGAGTTATCGCGCTCGGCAATTGTCACGCCGTCGCCCATCGGGAAGCTGTCGGAAGCGGACGAAGCGCGGCTAATGGAATTTTTAACAAATGAGTGTATTCGGAAAGTCTAGTAACCGATAGCAATATATGTCATTTCTCAAAATAAACGGGAAATATATTTCACAATAAGACAGAGAAGAGCGGAGCAA
>JAITSR010000258.1 GCA_031287655.1 Clostridiales bacterium | reverse complement strand
GAGGTGCTCAAAAGCTACTACAATGATGGGATTGCGAAGCCGCCGCTGTACTATTACCGCGACAAGGAGCGGCACGAAATTGATCTGCTGATCGAAAGCGGCGACACGCTGTACCCCGTTGAAATCAAGACCACGAGCGACCCGGTAAAATCCATGGCCGGGGCCTTTGCGTATCTGAAAAATATCCCCGCCAAAAAGGTCGGGGAGGGCGCGATCATCTGCCTCGCAAAGGAGCGGCTGCCGCTGACCGGAGAAACATGGGTCCTGCCCGTGAATATGATTTAGCAGGACGTGATTTAGCGTGTATATTTGTGCAACGCGCCGTTGCACAAATCGTCTTTCGCGCTTCATATGTCCACGTCAAAATCCTGAATCTCTGACCAAACCATACGGCAGCTGCCGTTATCGTTTTCGGCGACCCCGACCAATAAACGTTCCGTGTCGGGAGTGGTCAAGTAATGCTCCAACATCGCCGCGAATGTCGCGGTGTATGTGCGATCGAGCAATTCATTTTCGGAAATCCAATGCAACTCGCCTTCGTCAGTCTCAATAGTCGGCTCGGCATCGGTGTCACCGAAATAAATATAATTCTGCCGTATGGTATCACAATAACGACGCAAGATGACGTATCTAAAAGTGAGATTGCGGATTTGGTCGGCGGTTATACCTGTTTCTTCTTGAACTTCACGCAGACAGGCAGCTTGCGGGTCATTTAGCTCGTATGTTTCAAGTTTGCCGCCAATTGAACTCCAAACGCCGGGCAAAAATTTGCGATTATCGGCGCGTTTCATCAGCAGGTATTCGTCGCCCCGTTTGAGAAAAGCCGACGCAACGTTCGATAGTGTGATAGTGGTCATATATTTTCCTCAGCCAGATTGGCGATATGTAGCGGTTTTGAACGAGTGTAGCGATAGCTGCAATGTCGCAACTATATTTCCACGCCTGTACTCAGCACTTCCCGAACAAACGGATTGCCGCGTTCTATTTCCGAAGTCGGGAACGCTATCGGCTCAAAAGGAACGCTGCGACGGCGCGTCATTTTTACAAGTTCGCCGATAACATCAAGACGGTTTGCGCCATTACCCGCCGGGAAGAAGAAACACACGTCAACATCGCTGCCGTCCTCTGCCGTACCTTTAGCGTAAGAGCCGAACAATACAGCTTTGTCGATGTTCATTACACGTCGAACATCGTCGGCGTATTGTATAGCCGCAGCTTTTACAGCTTCATAGTTTGCAGCCATGTGAACACCTCCCTCGTCTTTGTCAAAATATTCTCGGCAGTTTGCTTATCGACAGATTCGGTGAACTTGCTGATAAAGTCAGGATATCGGTTCCCGATATAATACTTCGTCAGTTGGTCGAACAGTTCATAGTTTTCTTCCGCCATCGCAGTTGGAAACTTCTCGTCAAATTTACTGACGAGCCAAGTGATATTGTGCGTTTTCGGCGGCGTATCGTCGAGGAAAACCGTATACAAGCCCTTGACGAGTTTCTCTATCGCCTGCTGGCACATAAACACAACGTACAGCCAGCGTCCGCTGTCAAACATAGCTTCCGCCGTGCAAAGGTCGTACTCCGCAATGTCGAGCCAGTATTCATATTTTTCTTCGGGCGTCAATTCTTATTCCTCCATTGCTAGTATTTACACTCCGCGTCCCCATTTTCGTAGCGGACTTCGTGTACCCAACCCTGTATTTCATCTTCGGTGGGATTGCCGAGCGATTCCGCTACGTCCGCGAACGTTATGTCCCCTCGCGTAAAATTGCTAAGTAGGCCTCATAAGCAAATGTCCGATTTCGCCGATTCCCCGTGTTCTGCACGAGTATTCCCGCGTCGCGCAAGCGTTTTACAGCTTCCGAAGCCGTCTTGAACGTCGTGCCGAGAGCGATTGCCGTTTTTTGTATTTCAATAATAGGACTGCCTTCCAAATAAGTCAAGAGCCGCGCGGCGGTTTTCGCGCTTCGCCCAAACGCGGCCGCAACCGCCATATTTTTGTCGTGCAGCGCGGTCAGCTTGCCGATCGTCAAAGTCGCGTCTTCAGCGGACTCATAGACGGCTTGCAGGAAAAACTTCACCCATTGTTCGTAGTTTCCGGTTCGGCGAACCTCGGTCATACGGTCGTAGTATTCAATCCTGTTCTTTTTTAAGAAATAGGAGATATACAGCGCGGGAGTGGTCAAAACGCGTTGTTCCATAAGGAACAGCGTGATTATGAGCCGCCCGACGCGTCCGTTGCCGTCGAGAATCGGGTGAATTGTCTCAAACTGGTAGTGTATCAGGGCGGCGCGAATCAGCACATCGAGGTTGTCGTCGGCATTGATATATTTTTCGAGGTCAGACATTGCTTCCGTCATATCCTCCGGCGCGGGCGGAATATATCGCGCGTTCTTTAGTGTGCTGCCCGCGCCGCCAATCCAGTTTTGCGAATACCGAAATTCGCCCGACGTCTTTTCCTGCCCGCGAACGCCTTCCATCAGCACGGCGTGCGTTTCCTTGATAAGCCGGCTGCACAGCGGCAGTTCGGCGAGCCGCGCTATCGCGAACTCAGTCGCCTTTATATAGTTGATAACGTCCGCGACGTTTCGGTTTACGTTCTCGCCGATCGTCGGGTCAAGAACGTCCTCAAGCGTGGCTTGCGTTCCTTCAATCTGCGAGGACATCAGGGCTTCTTTGCGGACATACATCGAGACAAAAAGGTTGACGTTCGGTATTCGCGCCGCGATTGAATCTAAAAGCGCAAGCTGTTTATTCGCGCTCACGAGCAACTCCACCAATTCGTCGTCCAATTCAACCGGAGGGCTTGGCGGCAGCGGCGACGGCGTGAACGATGTATACGCAGCCTCGCCGGATAGGTTCGTTTTCAATCTCCCAGCTCTATCGTTCATTTGGGTTTGCCCCCGCGCCAAAGTAGCTTTACAACTCTGATTATAGCACGGTAATTTTACTTTATCAATCTAAAGTAAAATAAGGGCCGCCGGGGCAAGTTTTTATTGTCTTTTTGCCCCGTTATTTTGAGCGTAGATGTCGCGCAAGATCGATTCGACGTTGGAGTCCCGAATCTCTATGTCGGCGACCTCATACTGCTGCGTCAGAAATGTGACGGCGTCTGCGATGCCGATCTCCGCCTTGCTGCCCAGCACCTCCTGCGCGCCGTCCGACTCCCGGATCGGTTGGAGCAGGGGGTGGCTTATCCGCCTGCCGTCCTTTACGCGGACGGAAATGACATACCTGTCCCCGTATGCGGCCTTAAAGGCCTTGAGCGCGCCATCATAGCGAAGCTCCCCCGCGTCGATCAGGATCAGTCTGCGGCACACGGATTCGATGTCGTTCATGTCGTGCGTCGTGATCAAAAAAGTCGTACCCCGCTCGCGGTTCACCTCGAGGATAAATTCGCGGATCGCGG
>JAITSR010000194.1 GCA_031287655.1 Clostridiales bacterium | reverse complement strand
AGCTGATCTTGCAGCCGCTCGTCGAAAACGCGATCGTCCACGGTTTTCGCGGCAGAGACGGCCAATGGCTCATTCGGGTTTCGGCCTCGGCGGATCCCCTGACCGGGGACATGATCTATGAGGTGGCCGACAACGGCGCGGGCATGAGCGACGAGGCGATCGACGCGCTGAACCGCCGCCTCGCCGATCAAGACCCCGCGCGGGACGCGCGCGTCGGCATCGCGAATGTAAACCGGCGGCTGCGGCTCGTGTACGGCGAGCGCAGCCGCATGGAAATCACACGGGACATTGGCGGCGGAGGGACCAAAATTACGATCCGCCACCCGTCAGACGCCCAAAACTAGAAAAAAACGGAAAACCGGATTGCTATGGTTGGGTCGCTAGAGCCAGTCAGATCAATACGATCAGATCGCGACGATCTTCTGCTGCTCATGCGAGCGGTACGCGTTTTCAAGCAGTTCCGTCAGCGCGGTTCCGCGTTCCGTGTCAAAGAGGATGTCCGTGCCCAAGGTTATGGCGTCGAGCCACATGCGCATCGCCGCGGGCAGCGCGTCCGGCAGCTTGTCCGGAACAACCCAGCCCCCTTTGTACTCGTTCGTGCGCAGCTTCAGCTTCCCGTCCTGATAGATGACCGCGCCCTCAGTGCCGAGCAGCTCGAACACATTGGAATTAAAGGGCGAGACAAAGGATGTCTCAAGGACCGCGATGGCTTTGTTCTCAAACTCGACGACGGACACCGCGTTGTCGTCCGCGGGGGCGGGGGCGCATGTCGTATTAAACATCGACGCAATGCGGGTCGGCTTGCCGAGCAGGTAGGCCGCGACATACATCGGATGGCACCCTAAATCCATCATCGCGCCGCCTCCAGCCTTCTCCACATCGTACCAGTATTTGGGCAGCCAGTCGCGGGAGCTGCCGTCGTGCGCCGTGCGCATCCGCATATAGTGAATCCGGCCGAGAATCCCCTTCTCGATCGCCGATTTGCAGAATTGGATGTGCGGATTCGTCAGGTGCGGATGGGAAATGCAGAATTTGACGCCGCTCTTTTTGACGGCTTCGCTGATCGCCTTGCAATCCGCGACGGTCAGCGCCATCGCTTTCTCGGTAAAAATGTGCTTCCCGGCGTCCGCCGCGGCGATCATCACCTTCTTGTGTTCGCTCGTTGCGGTTTCGATCACCACCGCGTCCACATCCTTGCGCGCCAGCGCCTTGTCAAAGTCCGGCTCAAAGGCGACGCCCAGCTCGTCCGCCCATTCCTTTCCCCGCGCGGCGTCCTCATCCCAAACACAGGTGATTTGCGCGTCCGGCGCTTCGCCGATGGTTTTCGCGTACCCTTTCGCGTGTACATGCCATTTGGACAGCATCAGAATATTGACCATTACAGCCTCCCGTTTTTTTATGAGATGTTTATTCGGTGACGGACTTTCCGAATACGTTTTATATCTCCGGAATCTCAATCTCAACTTCCTTGCCCAGCATCGAGGAGCGGTAAATACCGTCGCAAATTGCCTGATTCCGGATGATTTCAGCGCCCGGTATCGGATCCGGCCCGCCCGTCTTTACCGCATCGACAAAACCGCGGATCTTTGCCGCAAAGTTGTCCTGATCCTTCGGGTAGCCGTAGGCGTTAAAGCCGACTGACGGCAGCACCTGCGAATCCACCTGCATACCGTTCACATCGGTGTAGAGGATCACGGACGAAGGATGGTTGTGTTCGTCAAAACCGTTCCGGACCTCGATACCGCCGTCCGTGCCCAGCCACAGCGTGTTGCCGAGGCTGTTTGCGTGCATCGCCCACGCCTGTTTGAACACAAACGTGACGCCGCCCTCCATTCGGACGAGCGCGACGGAAAAATCGTCGACTTCAAAATGCTCGGCGTCCTTCCAGTATTTCGGGTTCGTGCCAAAGTGGTTCGTCGCGATCGCCGATACGGTCAGCGGCTTCGGGTAGTGAATTGCGTGCAGGCACTCGTCGATGGAATAGCAGCCGATGTCTCCGAGGCACCCGTATCCCGCGTTCTGCTTGGAGATAAACGTCCCTCCGGGGATCCCCCTGCGGCGTCCGCCGCCCGACTGGACATAATAAACCTTGCCAATCGCACCCGAGTCGATCATTTCATCCACCTTGCGGCGCATATAGCCGTATCTGGGCTGAAAGCCGATCGTCAGGATTTTCCCCGCCCTGCGCTGCGCGCGCAGCATGTCGACTGCCTGCTGCAGCGTAAACGACATCGGCTTCTCGCACAGCACATGGACGCCGGCCTCCAGCGCGGCGATCGTACACTCCGCGTGCGTCGTGTTGTATGTGCAGATACTGACGCCGTCCAGCTCCACGGATTTTACAAACTCGGCCGCGCTCTCGAACGCGGGCGCGCCCGTCAACCCGTACTGATCGAGAAACGCGCGCGCCTTGCCCGGCACAATGTCGCACGCGCCGACCACCTCGACGTCGTCGAAGCTCTGGTACGGCCGCATATGCAAATGCGAAATCCCCCCCGTCCCGATCACGCCGATCCTGATTTTCTTACCCATACGATACCCCTCCCAAATTTTTGACTTGTCATACACAATATATCATATAAAGGAATCATTGTGCATTGTGAATTATGCATTATGAATTGTGTATTGGTTTATTTGCCTCCCGAAATTCCATCGGCGTCATGCCTTCGGCTTTTTTGAACACTTTTTGAAAATAGGACTGCGAGTTATAACCGACCTTTTCGGAGATTCTGTGTATGCTGAGTGAACTGTCGAGAAGCAGCGCCTTTGATTCATCAACGCGCAATTTTGTCAGATAATCCATAAAGCTGCATCCCATGACACGATGAAACGCTCCGGAAAAATAGTTGGGGTGGAAGGCAAAGTGGCTGGCGGCCTGCATCAAGGTGAGTGGCTCATGGTAGCGCATTTTGATATAGTCGATGATGCGTCGGCGGTACTGGCGGAAATTCCCGCCTGTGTCGCCCGTACTGTACAGGTTTCTGACCAGTTCGTCAAAAAAAGCAATGACGTCGGCGATTGCGTCAAAATGGTCAAGAGATAAATCACGGCTCACAGCGCGGCTTGCGGCTGTGTCACGATCGTCCGCGGCTTTTGTGTCCGCGCCTCCGGCACCGGTTCTGCGGGCAATCCACGCATCTTCGCCTGCGATCAGGCCCGCGAGCGTGTCAAACGCCGATTGCAGCCTGTCGATCGGCAAGGCGCCAAAGGATTCGTATGCAAAAATCCCCTCAAGCGACCTCCGGACGGTTTCCATCTTTACTTGCGGCTGATCTCTCATTGAATCTTTAAAGCATAGCTGCACACGCGCAAATTCTTCGTTGATTCGTTTTTCGGCGGAAATGACCTCAACACTCGCCGCGGAATGAGTCCCCGCTCCTGTATCGGTTTCAAAATAACCTCTGCGGCGGCGGAGGAAACGTCCTTTTAAGATATTCAGGCACCGGTCGTATAGCTCCATGATCGCATCGGCGCCCTCCGGCGAACACGCACTCGCGTATGACACAACGCTGTCAAGTGAAATCCCGCTCAGCTTGCTTTCGAGGACACTTTCCGCCTGAGCCATGATTGATCGAATCTCCATCCTGCTGCCCTCGTCTTCAAAATGCAATAGAATCAATTTATTATTCGAGCGGTAGTTGCGGAGGATGCCAAAAGAAGAACCAAATTGTGCGGCCGCCTGTATGATCGTACTAAGATTTGCAAGCAGCTCGTCACGCGTCAGCTGCGGCAGATCGCTGTTGCAAATGATGACCGCAAGACAAATATCGGTTTTCTGTCCTTCTCCGCCAACGACGGCCCCCTCCGGCTTTGCGCCGAAATTACCCGCCCCGCCAGCGACGCTTTTCGCGCCCGCGCCTCTTACGCCGCTTGCGGCGATGGATTGATTGAACTGCCTCTCCATGTGCAGCCACAAATTCTCGGCGCGATACGAATGATAGCGCTGCTCGATCTGCATCCTCTTTTCTTCTTCGCGCAGCTTC
>JAITSR010000119.1 GCA_031287655.1 Clostridiales bacterium | reverse complement strand
GACACCGTCGGCGACGGGCTCGGGCTCGGACTCACAACCGGCGACAGCGACAGACTCGAACTCATGGTCGGCGACGGAGCTGAACTCACGACCGGCGACGGCGCCGACGACGGGTTCACAACCGTTGGCACGTTTGAACTCGGACGCATGGCCGACGACAGACCTGAGTTCACCACCGGGCTCGGACTCACAACCGGCGATGGCGACGGGCTTGGGCTTACGACCGGCGACGGGCTCGGACTTGGGCTCACCACCGGTGACGGTGACGGCGACACGACCGGCGACGGACTCGGGCTCACCGCCGGACTCGGACTCGGGCTCACAACCGGCGACGGCGACGGGCCCGGACCTGCCTCTAGTTTTGCGGCAATCTCGGCGTCGCCGGTTGCGTCAAAACCTTGCCGCAAAATCGCAATCGCAGCATCGGTCTGCCCGAGCGCTATGTAAGCCTCCGCCGCTGCAATGTATGCCCGGGCGTTATTTGGCTCTACCTCAATCACGCCGAGGAACCGCACAATCGCCTGTTCATAGTTGAGCTCAAGCAGATGTGATTCGCCGAGTTCGAGAAGTTCTTGCGCCGACAACGGTTTATCGGTCGCCGTACAAGCGGCAAGCGACAAAATGAGTGTCAGCGCGATAAAAACAGTGCAAATTCGTTTCATGTGCCCCCCTAACATTAATCCAAAGTAAAATCATCGAGAAACTAAAACTCATTTAAGATTTCCGCCGTATTCCTCGTTCAATTTTTTGCGGAGCCGTCTTTGGCTGCCCGCAAGAACCGCGATAACGACAACAGCAATAGCGACAACGATCGCCATTCCTGCAATACCGCCGTAAAAGAGCATTTCACCCGGTGTGAAGTTCTTCATTTATCCCTCCTGATCAATCCACTTATTTGCGCGTAATTGCTCAATCAAGTAGTCAAGCTGCTGCATTTCGGGGTCGGTGTCATTCGGTTTGACAGTATCTTTATAAAGTTGATTCGCATTGTCATAATACTGCTTGGCAAGCGCGTAATTACGGCTTTCATTTGGGATTTTCGACTGTCTGTCCGCTTCGAGATAGACTTGCCGCATCGGCACGCGATAGTCGGCGGGAAAGGCGTCTGCCATTTCCTTTAATACCGCCGCGGCGCGGTCAAAATCGCCCGTGTTTTGCAGCAGAATCGCGAGGTTCTGCATGATATGGAACCGCGGCGCGCCGCTCTCGGAGAGCTTTTCAAACAGGGCGATCGCGCGATCATAGTCGCCGCACTTGACATAGGCGTCCGCAAGCCGTTCCGTGATCTCGGGCACACGATTTTGCGGAATACGCTCCATCGCGCCGGAGAGCAATTCGACAGAGCGCTCCGGCTGACCTTGCGCCTTATATATTTCGTCTGACGCGTGATAGGCGCGGTAACGCATATCGTCGTCCGTCGCGAGCGTGATGACTTTGCTAAAATAATCCGAAGCGTCGCCGTATTCCCGCTTCGCAAAGCCGATTTCGCCTTTGAGCAAGTTCAGCGAGTCGGGATCGAGCCCGAGCACCTGCGCCTTTTCGAGAACGCGTTCGGCTTCCCGCACGTTCCCCGTGCGCGTCAGAGAAATCGCGTAATCGCGGTAGTAAACAGGGTCGTCTTTTACGAACCGCACGGCTATGTCAAAATTCCCTTTCGCCATATTGTAGTCCGGGTCCCCCGGACGGTAGTAATAACAGTTGCCGAGTATGTAGTAGATTTCGCCGAAAGCCCTTTGCGCATCCGGAACGGTCTGAAACTCGGCGATACTGCCGAGATTTTGCTCGATATACGCGCGGCAGGTCTCAATCTCACCATCGTTCCATAAGCGCTCCGCCATCGCGCGGTACGGGTCGATTCTATCCCAAAACATCCCCAGCGCCGTATCATAAGCGGCCCTTGGGTCCGCTCCGTTTTCGATGTCGTACACGACCGCGTAAAACCGTTCTTCCTTCTCCTGCCCCATGACGCGGGCGCCAAACAGGGCCGTCCCCGCAAAAAGGGCGAACGCGAGCGGCAGAATCACCGCGGCCGCGATTTTTTTGGACTGCGACACTTTCCAGCGGGTGTCGTGCTTATAGATGTTCTTTACGGCGTCATTCAGAACCGCGGCTGAAAGAAATCGCTCCGCGGGGGCAAATCGCATGGACTGCTCAATGACGTAAACGAGGCCTTCGCTAAAATCCCCAACCTTGGATAGGGCTTTCAGCTGCGACGGCTCTCTGGGGGGCCTTACGCCGGAGAGCAGATGATACATTGTCGCGCCGAGGCTGTAGATGTCCGACTTTTTCCAATCGATAGCCGTATTGTCAACGCCATGAACGGATTCCGGCGATTGCGCATCCGGGTCAGCCAATTCGGTCGCGTCGGTATCAACCAATTCAGTCGCAGCGGTATCAAGCAACGCAGTAGCGTCGGTATCCACCAATTCAGTCGCGGCGGTATCAAGCAACGCGGTCGCCTCGGCGCCAAGCGGCTCGGTCGCGTCCATTGCCTGCGTTTGAACGCTTGAATTCCCGTATCTGATCGGCGCGGAGGTACGCGAATACTCTCCGCGCCTGTACTTTTCGTAAATCTCATACTGCTCCGGCGAACAATAGCCCAGACTGCGGCTGATGAGCTGTACGTCATTGCCCGCGACAAGCGCGGCGTTAAAGTCAATCAGGCACACGTCATCGTTCGGGAGCAGCATAATATTACCCGGCTTGATGTCACGATGGCATATATTGCGCGCGTGCAGTACAAAAAGCGCGGACGACAGCTGCCCGTACCATTTGACGATCTGCGTCTGGGTAAACTTTTTTCCGCGCTCCAAGAGTTTATCAAGGCTCTGCCCCTCGATAAACTCCATGACCGTATAGGTTTGGCCGTTTTCCGAGAGAAAGTCATAGACCTGCGGCAGATGTTCGCTTTTGACGTTTTTCAGCGCGTCGCGCTCCCGCCCGCTTCCGGCGGCGTTGAACAGCGTCTTGATCACAACGGCCTTTTGCAGATTGGAGTCCCACGCTTTATATACCGAACCGCCGCCGCCCTCGCCGAGCTTTTGCTCAATTCGATAGCGCGGTGTTGAGATAACCGGAAAACCTGCTTGCATTTTATTTCTCCCTTACCTAAAATATGGACTCGGCTTTGCGGCCGCCCGGCGCTTTATTCCGGCTGCGGCGGGAGCGGAGCGCCAGTCGGCTGAATAAAGTCTATGCGCAAAACCTCGCGTCCGAATTTTAATGTGTCGCCGGATTGTATCGGAGAGCTGGCCGCTACGGCAACCCCGTTCAACCTTGTCTTGTTTGTCCGGCTTACATGAACGACCGCGAGCCCCGCGCCCAGATTGACTATTTTGCACTGCTCGCGGGATACGCTTTTGTCGTCAAGGCGAATCGCGGCGTGTTCGGCGCGGCCTATAACCAACGCACCGTTTACGGGAAGCGTCCAGCTCCTGTCCGGCCTGTTCGGATTGCTCAGCTTGATCGTAAACAACGTTCCGGCGCCGTTCGCAGCTCCGACATATTCGGCCTTGCCATCATAAATTCCGTTGGCGTGCGCGGCTTCTTTCGACGACTCATACGACGAGCTCTGCTTGTTCTTTTTTCCGCGGACAATCAAAATTGCGGCGATCCCCGCGATGAGCGCGATCGACAAAACGCCCGCGACGATCAGAACGACCGGCGTATTGCCGCCGAACACTGTCATAAAAGACGCGGGTGGCTCGGGCGCTTGCTCAATCGGAGGGATTGCCTAATTGACCGGCGATTCGTCGGCGACGGCTTTTTCTGTGGGATCGGCCGCCGTCGCGGAGGCCGCCGGAGCTTCGATGGGTTCGGAGCTCGGCGCGGGGGTCGCCGGAGTTTCTATGGGTTCGGGGCTCGGCGCGGCGACCGACTCAGCTGTGGGTTCGGGAGTCGGCGCGTGGGTCAGCTCAGCTGTGAGTTCGGAGGGCGGCTCGGCGGTCGGTTCGGCGACCGCCGGAACTTCGGTCATCGGCGGCTCATAGGCGGAAACTTTCACGTCAAACCGGACGAAATGGCTCCCGTCCGATATATCGACCTGCCTTGTCGAGCCGTCCAGAAGGGATGCGGGAACCTCGGCCCTGATCCAAAACAGACCGCCTACGGCGAGACGCAAAGAAAGCGCCGAAACGTCGGCGCCGGGGTAGATATTGGCATACCTGCCCGCGCTGATTCGCGTGAGCGCGGAAAGTTCTTTTTCCGGTTCGGTTTGTTCCGCTTTGCTGACCTGCACAACATCAATGGGGTACTTTTCTGCCTGCAATCTCAGGTAGAGTTCCTCTTTTGTTATGCCGCTCGCCGTGTCGTCTATGCCGTCGGTGATCAGGATTGTGCGGTAATAGCAAGGCGCTCCGTCAATCGGCTGAACTTGTGGGATCGTGTTGTATATCGCGTCATATATCCTGCTTTTCTGATCGTTAAACTCAAATTTAGCCGCCGCGTTTGCAAGTTCGTACCGGTCGGATGTGAAGTCCCGCAGCACCGTAAGCTGCTCGCCGAAAGTCACGAGCTTTAGCTGCTCGTTCCCCGCAAGGTTTTCGATTAAGGAATCCATGTATGCTTTCACATTCGGACGGGCGGCGGATGGGACGGACGCGGAGACGTCGAGCAAAACCGTCGTCCGCACAGCG
>JAITSR010000062.1 GCA_031287655.1 Clostridiales bacterium | reverse complement strand
CCGCGATTTGCAAGGAAAACGGTCGCTCGCAGTCCGCTCGCTCCCTCGCCCTCTCCGCGATGTTACCTCACTTGTGTGAAATGTCCTAATTGTTACAAAAACATTTCCGCAATATTTCTTTCGCCAAGCGGCGAAATTTATCGGATTCTTCTTGACACGGCGCGCTTTTTTTACTATGATAAGTAGTAGTTTGTTCATGTTTGATTTACAGACTTTCAATTAGTCAAATTGGGTTGCCAAAATGTACATCAGGATGAATACTCGGGGAATCCCGGGTTAATGAGGTGCAAGTAGGAGAGGCGACGAGTTCGCAACCTCCGGAGTTTTACGAGTTCAATATTTCGGAGGGGAGGGAACGCCCGGAAGCAAGTCGGCATTTATTTTATGTACGCGCCCGGAGACGAAAAAACGTGCCCGGAGCAAATTACACAGGTTCAGGCCACTGAAAAAAACCGCGCGAAAAGTTTTTCGTCGGAATACAGGTTTGAACAAAACAGGAGGATGTTATTGATGAGTAAGAAAAGGAAGTTCAATCGGATTTTGGCCGTAGCGCTTGCCGCGCTGATGTTCCTCGCGGTTTCCCCGCTCGCCGCTTTTGCGGATAACTCCGCGGGGCACTGGGGGGAATCGTATATCAGAGAGGCGCAGGCCTATCGCTGGGTCCCGACGAATCTGGGCGCGTCATATAATGTAGACACGCCGATCACAAGGGGCGAGCTGGCCCTCGTCGTTTGGCAGGCTTTTGGGATGCCGGAACCGGCTGGCGCGACCCCGTACACAGATGTTCCGGAAAACTTGGTCTATTCGGACGCGTTCACCTATTTGTATGAGCAGAACATCATCCTCGGCAGCGGCAACGGCATTGCCGGGCCGACGAATTTTTCCACCCGCGAGATGATCTTCACCGTAGTTGCACGCCTTTTCGCGCTCACGCCGGAAGACGCCGACGCGTATGACAAGTACATCGACGCCGACGAAGTCAACGATTGGGCGATCGACGCGATCTCCGCCCTCTCGGAACTGGACATTGTAGAAGGCGATCCGGAGGGATATGTCCACCCGCAGGATTCGATTACGTTCGCCGAACTCATCAAAGTGCTCGTCGCGACGAACCGCAGGTTTGAAGGAGACGCGGGCAACCCGCTGATCCGCAATCCGAACACACCGTACAGCCCTGCGGCGGCGGCCAATTCGGAATCGGTCGACACCGGCAAAACACCGTCCGACGGCGGCACGACCACAGACACGACAAAACCGGCGACGACACCGCCTCCAAGGCAAGCCCTTCCGGTAGGCCCGGCAGGCGCCCCGGTCAGCAGCAGCAGCGGCAGCAGCACCGCTCCTACTGTCGAAAGACTCTCGCCGGATAAAAGACTTTTGAATGTCGGGGACGAACTGCTGATCACTGTGAACGGCACAAGCCTTTCCGACGCCGTAAAAGTCCTTATCTTTATTGGCGGTACCGACAACCGGGCAAGCGATCAGATTACGCTTCTTGATGCGACGGATCAAGTCCGCACTTATTCCGTCAAGTTCGCAAATGCGGGCGTATATCGGATTGCGGCCATTGTCGGCAGTAACGTTGAGAAAACGGAGAATGTCACGGTTGCGGATCCGAACAGCTTTGTCGACAGCGGCGAGTACTCGATCACAGTCAGCCATCTGGCCGACCTGACGTTCGTGGTCATCGCTTCGGACACGAATTACAGCTCAGTGACCGTGAACACCGTTGCGGCGGTATCTCAAGGGCAATTCGGATCAAAATATGAGTGGAGAGCGGTTCTGGACGGTATCGTGCCATTGTCCGCGATCACCGTTGCTACGTTACCATAGGTCGTAGGTTGGTCGCAATAAGATAGAAATAGAAATTAGAAAGAAAACCAGAAAGGACAGGTTATTTAAATGCAAAAGAGACGAAATCGCAAGAACGAAAATAACATCCCGAAGATCGTAAAGACCATTCCGCTTTCGCTCGCGGTCGCGGCGTTTGCCACAGGTACGGCGTTTGCAGACACGGACTTTCTGCATGTTCAGGATCATCTAGGCAGGATTGTGGAAGTCGATATGGCAACCTATAACGCCGATTCCGGACTGCCCGGCGGGTATAAGGATATTGTGAAGACCATGCTGAAGAACGCGTTTGTAGAGAGTCGTCAGATTATGGTTCACGATTCCGAAACTGATAACTGGGTTGAGTTCGGCCAAAACACAAAGGAAGGTCTCTCGCTGGATCAGATTCTCGCGGATCAAGTTCAGTATGAAGCCGTGAATCCCGGCGACACACTAATTGACCCCGGCGATACAATTCGGCCTTACTAAGCCGCAACCTTACAGAGCCGCTTGTCCGGCTCATGTAACAATCAAAGAAGCGCCGCTCTCGGCTATAGGCATTAGACCGCAGCCGCAGCGGCGCGTTTTGTTTTTTTCTGGTCAGCGACGCCTACAAACTCGTCAAACTGGGCAAAGGCGGCGCGCGGCCTTGCCAAACTCGAGCGGGAGGCGGGTTTTAAAGGCCGGACTTTGGACAGCGTATTGGTTGATATGGAGCGGATTGTCGCGGAGACGGGGCATGGCGCGCAAAAAGTATAACGGAGTTAGCGGTACTCCTGGCGCATACGTGCATACGTTTGATTCTCTTGACCTGCGCCCTTATTTATCCTATCATGAATTTAGTTTATTCTTATTTAATTCATTTAGCGGGAGGAAACCAATCATGAGTGGAAAAAGGATGTTTCATCGGGTGCTGGCCGTCGCGCTGGCTGTTTTGATGTTCGTTGCCGTATCCCCGTTCGCCGCTTTTGCGGACAACACTTCGGGGCATTGGTCAGAGTCGTATGTCCGCGAGGCGCAGGGCTACCGTT
>JAITSR010000460.1 GCA_031287655.1 Clostridiales bacterium | reverse complement strand
AAGTAAAAATACGTTTACTTTAAAAGCTGATACAGCTAAATCAAAAAAAGCATACGGGGAAGGTCAGGATATTACAGTTCTCGATGAATATATTTATTCAATATACTCTCCGTCTACGTCTTCCGGATATCCTAATAATTCAATTTTAGTAACAAATAAAAATACAGGTAAGGAAGTAAAAAGTTGTATTCTTGATGGAACGGGACATTTAGAAGGTGAATCATTGTTTATTTATGGTAATAAAATGTATATAATGTTCAAAGATGTAACTGTAAAGACCAGTAAATTAAAGGACAAAGTTTTTGGGGGTAAAGAGCGGAAAATAAAACTCTGTTCAATACCTTTATCATACTTGAATTAATATCAGAAAATCAAGATATTCCTGAAAGTGAAATTGATTCGAGATTTGATGCCTATTTCGATAACAGTGTATCCACATGTGCGGTTTCGGACAAGAGGCGAGGATACGGCCAGCATCGCCCACAGAAAGATCAGCCCCCGTACTCTTGCCTTTCGCGAATTTGAGTGTTCGCATATTTACAGGTTTGACATGAACCGCACGCTGTCCGAAAAATCTTCCTCGCGCTTGATCCCGTGTAAAATCATGCCGCCGGAATATCCGTATTCTGCAAGGAGCGCGCGGTAGTAGTCAAAGTCGACGATGCCCTGCCCCGCCGGAGCAAAGTCCAAGCCCGGCCCCTCCAAAATGTCCTTCCCATGCGCGAGCGCGATATTGCGCCCCAAAAGGTCAAACGCGTTTTTCATGATCCCGCGGACGTTTTCCGGGTGGGCTTCCCCGCGCTGAAAGAGGTTTGCGCAGTCCATGATTACTTTCAGTCTCGGCGAGCCGATTTCGTCCAGCAGCCTCCGGCCCTTTTCCGGGGAGTTGACGACGTTTGACGCCTCACATTCAAGACCGAGGCATACGTCGTATCGCTCCGCGATAGCGACGGCGGCGTCCATCACGGCACGCATATCGTCCCACGCGGCCTCCGCGCCGTTGTCCGGGTGCCAGCGCCACATGCCCTCCGGCGAGCGGGACCCGGAGCAGAGCGTAATCAGACCGCAGTTGAGCGCGGCGCAGGAGGCGGCGAGGACCGCCAAACGTTTCAATCCGTCCGCGCGCTCGGCGGGGTCCGGCGCGATCATGTTGAACGTTCCGTTGACCGCGGCGATTTTTACGCCGTTCGCGCCCGCCGCGCGCGCAATCCGTTCCGCCAGCGCGCTTGGGATTTCGCGCGGCAACTCCTCGCCGCAGACCGACGAAAAATCGAATTGCACCTGCGCAAAGCCGAGCGCCCGCACGCTCTCGAAAAGGCTTTCGACCGTCGGCCTGCGGAGTTCCTTCGTATACATGCCAAGTTCCATGCAAACCAGTCCTTTCGCAATCAGTCAGTCAGCGGCTAACGTGTTCCGCCCCAGCTTCATTTGAACTTTTGACGCAAATTTGATATACTTAATATAATGTTAATTGTTGAGCCGTTTACTCAAGTATATCAGTAAATCGGCGGCGTGGCAAAAGGGCAAAGGAGCGATTGGCAAATTTATGAGCATGAATGAATACGGAGCGGACGGCGAAAAAGAAAACGTAGGCGGCGCGGCGGCGGACGGGCAAGCGCTGGTTCAGAGTCTGCCCGGAGAGGCGTATGGCGACGCGCAGATACAGGTGCTGGAAGGGCTCGAAGCCGTGCGCAAGCGCCCCGGCATGTACATCGGCTCAACGTCCGTGCGGGGCTTACACCACCTCGTTTACGAGATCGTCGACAACAGCATTGACGAGGCGCTCGCGGGGCGTTGCGACACGGTCAGCATCCTGATCCAAAAAGACGGCTCCGTCGTCGTCGAGGACAACGGCAGCGGTATCCCCGTCGGCATGAATGAAAAGCTCGGCATCCCGACCGTCGAGGTCGTACACACGATCCTGCACGCGGGCGGCAAGTTCGGCAGCGGCGCGTATACCGTTTCGGGCGGCCTGCACGGCGTTGGCGCGTCCGTCGTGAACGCGCTGTCCGAGTATCTGTTCGTCAACATCCACCGGGAGGGTAAAATATACTATCAGCGCTATGAGCGCGGCAAGCCCGTGACCGGTCTCGAAGTCGTCGGCGACACAGACCGCCACGGCACGGTCACGACGTTCATGCCGGATTCCGAAATTTTTGAGTCGACGGATTTTGACATCGACGTGCTCTCGACGCGCCACCGCGAGATGGCGTTTCTGAACCGCGGCATCACGATCGAGCTTACGGACGAGCGGCCGGAGGGCGAGCCCTATCATAAAAAGTTCTACTATGAGGGCGGGATCAGCTCGTTTGTCAAATACCTGAATAAAAACAAAGAGGAACTGCACCCGGACCCGATCTATTTTGAAGGCGCGCGCGACTCGGTCAACCTCGACGGCACACGCGAGACGACGACGATCGAGATCGCGCTGCAATATAACACGAGCGACACGGAAAACATCTTCAGCTACGCGAACAACATCGCGACGACCGAGGGCGGGACGCATCTGACCGGCTTCAAATCCGCGATCACAAAAGTGCTCAACGACTATGCGCGCAAGTACAATTTCCTGCGCGAGAACGACAAGAACCTCTCCGGCGACGACGTGCGCGAGGGTCTGACCGCCGTGATCAGCGTCAAGCTGTTCGCGCCGCAGTTTGAGGGGCAGACAAAGACAAAGCTCGGCAACAGCGACGTGCGCGGTTATGTCGAGCAGATCGTCAATGAAAAACTGAACGATTTTTTGGAGGAGAACCCGGCGGTCGCTCGGGAAATCCTCGACAAATGCCTGCTCGCATCCCGCGCGCGCGAGGCCGCCCGTAAGGCCCGGGAGCTCACAAAGCGCAAATCCGCGCTCGAGACGACGCATCTTCCCGGCAAGCTCGCGGACTGCACGGAGCGGGACGCGTCGCTCTGCGAAATCTTCATCGTCGAGGGCGATTCGGCCGGCGGTTCCGCGAAGCAGGGCCGCGACCGCAAATATCAGGCGATCCTGCCGCTCTGGGGCAAGATGCTGAATGTCGAAAAAGTGCGCTTTGACAAGGTGATTGACAACGAAAAGCTCGCGCCCGTCGTGATCGCGCTCGGCGCGGGGATCGGCACGGATTTTGACGTCTCGCGTCTGCGCTACCACAAGGTCATCATCATGGCGGACGCCGACGTCGACGGCTCGCACATTCGGACGCTCCTGCTGACTTTTTTCTTCCGCTATATGAAGCCGCTCGTGCAGGAAGGTTATGTATACATCGCGCAGCCGCCGCTCTATCAGGTCAAGCGGAACCGCGAGGAATATTACGCCTACACGGACGAGGGTCTGGCCCGGCTTCGGGAGGAGCACGGCTGGGGGAAAGAGGAACTCGCGATGCAGCGCTACAAAGGGCTCGGCGAGATGAGCTCCGAACAGCTCTGGGAGACGACGATGAACCCCGACAGCCGCGTTATCCTGCGCGTGCAGATGGAGGACGCCTTCGCCGCGGACGAGACCTTCAACATGCTGATGGGCGAGAAGGTCGAGCCGCGCAGAAACTTTATACAGACAAACGCGAAATACGCCGAGAATTTGGATATTTGAGGTAATGTGAACACGTTCACCGCTGACCGGTAATTATTTAAGGGAGGTCGCCCGATGAAAATAACGGCGATGAGACTCTACAAGGTTCCGCCGCGCTGGCTTTTCCTGAAGGTCGAGACGGACGAGGGGATCGCGGGGTGGGGCGAGCCCGTGGTTGAAGGCCGCGCCGACACGGTGCGCGCCGCGGTCGAGGAATTTCGCGAATACCTCGTCGGCAAAAACCCGATGACGATCGAGGACCACTGGCAGGTGATGTACCGCTCGGGCTTTTACCGCGGCGGCCCCGAGGTGATGAGCGCGATCTCCGGGATCGATCAGGCGCTGTGGGACATCAAAGGGAAGTTTTATGGCGCGCCCGTCTATGAGCTGCTCGGCGGCGCGTGCCGCGACAAGCTCAAGGTCTACCGCTGGATCGGCGGCGACCGGCCCGCGGACATCCGCGCGGCGGCCCTCGAGGCGCATGAGCAGGGGTATTCGGCGATCAAGATGAACGCGACCGAGGAGATGCACTACATCGACGGCTTTGAAAAAATTCAGGCTGTCTGCGACCGGGTCGCCGCGATTCGCGACGCGCTCGGGCAAAAGCTCGACATCGCGGTCGATTTTCACGGGCGGGTTCACAAGACGATGGCCAAAGTGCTTGCGCGGGAGCTTGACCAGTTCCGGCTGATGTTCATCGAGGAACCGGTGCTGCCGCAGAACAACGAGGCGCTGCGGGAGATCGCGCGCCACACCGCCGTCCCGATCGCGACCGGCGAGCGCATGTTTTCGCGCTGGGAGTTCAAGAATTTGTTTGAGGACGGCTATATCGACATCATTCAGCCGGACCTCTCGCACGCGGGCGGGATCAGCGAGTGTAAAAAGATCGCCGCGATGGCCGAGGCGTATGACGTCGCGATCGCGCCGCACTGCCCGCTCGGGCCGATCGCGCTCGGCGCGTGTATCCAGCTCGACGCCTGCACGCCGAACGCGTTTATACAGGAGCAGAGTCTCGGGATTCATTACAACAAGGGCGGCGACCTGCTCGACTACATCGCGGACGCGTCGATCTATCAATATAAGGATGGCTTTTTGGACATGGTCACGGGACCGGGGCTCGGCGTCGAAATCAACGAGCAGGCGGTCGCGGAGGCGGCGCGGCGTCCCCACAACTGGAAGAACCCGATTTGGCGCAACTTTGACGGGACGGTCGCAGAATGGTAGGTTGGTACTTTTCCACCGCGGGAAAAGTACCAAATAAATAAATTGGAGTCAAATGGAGGGGGTTATATGCGGGAGCGGGTTATTTCACAGATTCTGGAGGGCAAGTTGATCGCGATCGTGCGCGGGATGGAGGAGGAGAAAATCCTGCCCATCGCGGAGGCGATTCGAGCGGGCGGGATCGCGATGCTCGAGGTCACGTTCAATCAGGCAAAACCGGAGAGTTTTGCCGCGACCGCGCGCGCGATCCGGTCGGTGCGCAAGGCGTATGGGGATCAGGGTTTCGCGGGGGCCGGAACCGTGCTCACGGAGGAACAGCTTCTGCTCGCGGCGGAAGCGGGCGCGCAGTACATCATCTCGCCCGACACGAATCCGGCGATCATTCGCAAGACGCGGGAGCTCGGGCTCGTCTCGATCCCGGGCGCGATGACGGCGAGTGAGTGCGTCTCGGCGCATAACGCGGGCGCGGACTTTGTAAAAATCTTTCCGCTCGGCAATCTCGGGCCGGGCTACTTGAAGGCGATTCGCGCGCCTCTCAGCCACATCCGTTTCCTCGGCGTCGGCGGGATCAGCGAAAAGAACATCGGAGAATACCTCGCGGTCGGCGCGGCCGGTTTTGGTGTCGGCGGGAACCTCGTAAACAAGGAGTGGATCGACACGGGGCGGTTCGATTTGATTACGGAGCTCGCGGCAAAGTACACCGCGGCGGTCCGTTAGAGTCCGCGGCGCAGCGCCGCGCCGCGAACACGGCGGGCCGGTTACGGCGGCGACGGCACGCGCGGGCGCAGAGAAGGGGCGGCATAT
>JAITSR010000446.1 GCA_031287655.1 Clostridiales bacterium | reverse complement strand
CGACGAACGACTCCCACGAGAAAGGCAGGGGCGGCTGATAATCGAAAAATGAATAAATCCAGCCGTAAAGCGGGTAGTATGAGAACACGGCGACAAGGATCAGGAAGGGAACGATAAGGGCAAATTCCCTGTAACCTCTTTGACGTTTCGCTTTATTCAAAGTTCTTTCTCCTTAAACAATAAACTGCGGTTCGGGACGACAATGAAACAAAGCGCCGCCGCCACCGTAACCTTTTTCTAAATGACACTCTACACCTATGGAGGCATATTGTCAATATGTATAAATAGACGAGCAAGAATTTATTTTTTATGTGGTTAATGCACAAGTTAATTGCCGAGCGTGAATCGATGTATCCGATTATTCAATAGATTAGTTAGCAGTGGCTATCCTTTGAACCGCGCCTGCCGCCGCATACTTTCATCAACGCTTTCTTGACGTATGTGTTATTAAGAATGTATAATATCGCTTGTAAAAGAGTGCCCCCCTCTCACCTTGAAATCATTTCTTGCAAGGGGCATTATGATGATTAGAACGCAAGACGCGAGGGTAAATAAATTCTGGTGATCGTGTATCATATTGACTACATATATATACGAATGGGCAAGACGGGCAAGATGAGTGAAAGGCGGGAAAACAAGTGAGACAGGCTGATCAAACGAAACAGGCGGATCCTTCGGGACCGGCGGATCAAAAGGGCGCGGACGGGCAGTCGGAACAGGCGGCGCTAAAACGCATGGCGCGGCACGAAAAACAGGCGAGACGCGAGGCCCGGGCGGCGCATATCAGGCGGACACTCGGCAAGGCGCCAACTGCGCTGCATATCAGGCGGGCACTTGGCAAGGCTCCAGCTGCGTTGCATATCAGGCGGACGCTCGGCAAGGCGCCAGCTGCGCTGCATATCAGGCGGGCGCTCGGCAAGGCCGCCGCGGTCGCGCTGTCGGTTGCGCTGATTCTGGCTTATGCTCTCCCGCCCTCAATGTTTACGGCGGCCGCGGACCAGCCGTCGGTCGGCGACACGGCGGCGCAGAGCGGCGCGCCGTGGACCGCGTCGTCGGACTGGGCCGAGACGGAGCTCTGGGGGGCGTACGCGAACGGGCTTTTTCCGAACCGCTTTGTCGGTACGGACTTGACGCTCCCGGTCACGCGCGCGGAGTTCGCGGCGGCAGCCGTCCGGCTCTATGAAGCCGCCTCGGGTGTCGTCACCGCGCCCGCCGCTCGCGGCACGTTCGTAGACACTGACGACGCCGACGTTCTGACCGCCTTCGCGCTCGACATCGTTTTGGGAACCGGCGGCGGGCGCTTTTCGCCAAACGACCTGCTCTCCCGTGAGGAAGCCGCGACGATGCTCACGCGCGTATACAAAAAGCTCTATTGGGGCGGCTGGACACTCGCGGGCGACGCGGCGTATGTATTGTACACGCTTGATACGACGGGCGTCACGCCTTTTTATGACGATGCGTTGATTTCCGACTGGGCGCGGCCTTCCGTCTATTTTATGGCAAAGTTCAACGTGCTGCTCGGCATCGGCGGCGGCCGGTTCGCGCCGCGCAATACGACGCCGGCCGAGACGTCCGCGCTCTATGCGAACGCGACGCGCGAACAGGCGCTCGCGATCTGCAACCGCATGTTTGTGAACGCGAATGTGATCCGACCCCGCGCGACCAGCCAGCCGAATCCGACGTATTGGCCCGGAGCGACGACGTATCCCGTCGCGTCGCCATATACCACCGCGCGCGTAACGTCGAGCCCGGGCGCGGGCAGCGGCGCCGCGGGTGGCGGCGTGGCCGCGACATCCAGCCCGCGCGTCTCGCCGAGTCCGACACGCACGCCGATTCGCACCGCGTCCCCGTCGCCGACTCGCACGCCGTCGCCGACCCGCACTCCGACCCCGTCGCCGACTCCCACGCCGAGCGCGGTCTACTGGGGGCACAACGTGCCGGAAAAGACCGTGATCGTCGGCACGACGACTCAGGGTCTCGGTCTGCCGTCGACTGTCACGCTGACGGCGCGCAATACCAACACAAATATTGACGTGAACGGCAGTGCGTCGGTCACATGGAACTACACGCCGTATAAGCCCGCGACCGCGGGGACGTATACGCTCGTGGGTACGCTGTCGGGGGCGAGTGTTGCGTGGAGGCCAAGCACGATCCAAGTTACGGTCCACGTCGTACCGGCGCTGACCGTGATCGGTTACCCGCCTGTCCCGGAGGCGCGCGCGCACGAAGGCACGGATCAGAATCATGCCGCGGCGTGGCTGCCCTCCGAGTTGAACTTCATGCTGTCGGACGGCTCGATGTACCGTGCGACCGTGACATGGTCGCCGAGCGGGGCCTATTCAAGCGCGAACGGCGCGGTCAACATGTTCACGGCGCAGATCGTGGGCCTGCCCGCCTATGTCGCAATGCCGTCGTCGCCCGTCAGTGCGCAAGTGCGTATCGTCAGTGAAACGCCGGTTCCTTCCCGTCTCACGCTCACGCCGTCCCATTCGTGGATCGCAAGGCCGCAGGGCGGCGCGCCGGGTCTCGTCACGCTGGACGCATCCGTTTTTGACCAATACGGCGACCCCATTGCGGCGGATCCCGCATATGCGTTCAGCTATTCGGGCGTCAATATGAGCACGACGACGCCCAACGTCATTGAGATATGGGAGACGGCCACGGAGGAATCGATCGTCGTGACGGCGACCGTGGGAGGGGGCGGTACGACGCCGGTAAGGGCTTCGGCGATGGTGCGGCTCTCGCCTGAACCGTTTGCGGCGGGCGTTGAAATTTTCCCCTATCAAAACGTGACGATCCCGCCGGGCGGCGCAAGGATTTTTACCGCGCGCGCGCTCGATCAATACGGCCAGCCCATGTCCGCATCGCCCACGTTCGGTTGGAACATCGAGCCGCGTATCGCGGGGATCCGCATCGACAGCAACGGCTTCCTCAATGTCAACGCGCTGGTCCCCGCCGGTTCCGCGGTCGCGCTCCGGGCGACGATCGGCACTGCAACGCTCGGTTCGCCGCCCCCGCCGGAGTCCCAGCCGATCACCGTTTCGATTGAAGCGCCCTCGCCGCCATATGGTACGCCGCCATAAGAGCGTACATACCCTCGTAAGTTGGCATGTACGCGGCGGTGTAAGCGGCGGCAAGACATTCACGGTCAAAAGCGCGGACAATGGGAGCGGGCGACTGCCCGCTCCCATTGTCCGCGCTCGCTTATCTGCCGCGCCCGCTGTCCGCGGAGCGCATGTTCAGGCTTTGAGCCCGAACATGCGCTCCTTTAGGTCAAGATAGTAAAGGTAGTCCTCCGGCGTGACGTTCGGCGGGCAGCGGTGGTCGCAGAAGGGGATATAGCCGCCGCGCTCGACGAGCGGCACGAGCGTTTTCATGTACCGCTCGATCGCCTCTTTGCCGTGGCCCATCTGGATTTTGTCGAATCCGCCCATAATGCGCAGGTTGCGGCCATACTCGTTCAGCAGTTCCGCGGGGTGCGCGC
>JAITSR010000430.1 GCA_031287655.1 Clostridiales bacterium | reverse complement strand
CAGTGTGATCGGGTTGTCGGGCGACAGCACGGGCAGGCTGGCCGGTAATCCGGACGCCGACGAACCCCCGGCGTTGTTTTCGGCGGCTGCCGTCGTCGTGTTCGCGTCTGCCGCAGCCGTCGTCGTGTTCGCATCCGCTGCGGCGGTCGTCGCCGTCGACGCGGCCGTCGTCGTCGTGCCGCCGGTCCCTCCGCCGCACGCCGCCATGCCAAAAACCAACAGGCTACATAACACAAGTGAAATGACTTTCTTCATAAAGAACCTCCTCTCGATTCTCTTACCGCCTGACCTCATAATTTCCTTGACCTCTTGATTCTCCCGATGTCTTATTTGCTTGGGAAGTTGTGTCCCCATGATTCCTGCAGCGCCCGCAACCGGTACAGCGCCTCTTTGGGTTTGCCGTCCTCGCAGATCAGGCCCGCGCCGGGGATATAGCCGGGATCCGGGAAGCTCCACCATGTAAGTGCCTCGACCTCGGGGCGCGCGTAAGAGAGCGTATAAAAATCCTCGAGCCAGTCTGCCTGAAGCCGCTCGTTCCACTCAAACTCGCGCCAGTGGCCTTTATACATGTAGCGCAGACAGTAGACGTCGCCCTCGTGCGACGGGTATGGAATATCCCGGTAGAAGGACGGCACGCCAAGCTCTGTCAGGTGCAGCGGCTTTTTGAATTCCGCGAAACGGTCGTACAGCTTGTCGATCGCGAGCATGTCCCGCGAAGGCAAGTAGAGCTGGATCCCGACGACCTCATATTGGAAGCCAAGCGCCTCGCACTTTTTCAGATAGGTATAGGGCGTCATATTGCGCTCATTGACAATACCCCACTGCACCCTGCCGTCCGCGACGTTCTCGCCGAACATGAAGCAGGTGTTGACCACCGCCTGCGCTTTTGGGTTCGCCTCGTGGATGTCGTCGCAGCACATCTTTGTCATTTCGACGAGCTCGTCTTGCCGCATATTCCAAACGTTGCACCAGTCGTGCGCCTCGTTGATTGCGTCAAAAATCTCAACCTTGCCGACATAGCGCTCGACATGCCGCTTCACGACGCGGTGCAGCTCCCGCTGGACGCTGCCGTCCTCCCACTTCAAGTCCGCCGCCCACGGTGGCATTCCCGCCTGTTCGTGCGCCCACCACAGCGGGTGACCCTTCGTTTTGATCCCAACCTTCGCGAACTCCTCGATCAGTTTGTCGATGACTTCATAGCGCGGCTTGCCCTTCTCCGGTTCCGTGCGGGCGAGATAGAATGGCAGCGTCGAATAGTTAAACACCGAGTCGTAGAGGGCGCGCGCCCCCGGCAGCGTTTCATACGGGTACTCAAAACCGCCGCAGCCGAACAGAAAATTTTGCCGCGTACCGGTGATCCGCGCGCGGGCGCGTTCAACCGCGACGAGCTCGCCCGCCCACAGGCCGACCGCGAGCGCTGTGATATAGAGGTCCGGCGACTGGCTTGTATTTTTCTCGGCCAGTTTGATCAGCGCCTTCGCGTCGGCAAGTTTTGAGACGCAGCGCGGCGAGGGCTTAAAGCCGCCTTTCGCGAGCTCCCGCTCCGTTTCGTAGACGCGGCTTACCGCGGCTTCCCGGACAAACTCAATGTCGGCGCCCTCGTCATAGCCCCTGCCGCAGTTGTCCGCCTGCACCCACATGTACCCATACCCGGGAATGATGATCTTCGCGTGAAGCGTCACCGGGGTCTCGGGGACATTTACATAAATCTCCCCGCTGCGCTGCACCTCGTTTTTGCGGCGGAACGGCACTTGCTTCATGTCCGTCGCGTACAGCGTGTGCAGCTCGTCACGCAGCATTGAATTTCCCTGCGCGTCCAGCATCCTTACCTTTAGCATGTTGACGACCTTTCCCTTCCTTTTCCAGATTGTATGTATCATGCTTCCGTGTCGGAACGTATCAGTCTTATTGTGCAAAATTCACTATTTTTTAATTGCCGAAGAGTGCAATAAAGTATACTTATTTGCACTGTTGTTAAACAAGGTGAAATTGAAAATATTGGAAGAAATATGAGCTTGAAACCGCAGAAAATGGCCGGACACAGTTCAAGAAAAGCCGAAAATAATTAGTGCAAATAAGTATACTTATCTGCACTGTTGTCTCGCTGCCCGACACTGAAAATCAAAAACCACATATCTCTAAAAAATGACCAGATTTTCAAAGTTGTATCCATAGTTTATGCAAATATCGACGATAACTCAACAAGTATTTTGCTATTATCGAAACATATTGTGCATTTTTTCACCGGACTGGATCTTCACGCACATCGCGTCCTGACATTTGCGGATCCGACTAAAGCAGGCATAGCAAAGACAGATGCGAGAGCATCCGTGCGTAATTCAGAACGTCCGGGATTTTTCTCCGCCCATCCACATATCCGTGTTCGCGCCGATCTTTGCGTTCACCTGCGCCGCAAGCTCGGATAACCGGTCCGCAAAGGCGCCGCTGATTTCGGTTTCGAGGCATTGATAGTTCTGCATGAGCTCCGCCACGTTGCGCGCGCCGGTCAAAAGCGCGGACACGCCGGCCTGTTTGTAGAGCCACGCGAGCGCGGCCTGCGGCATTGTATACCCCTCTTTCGCGCACGCGGCTTTGATCTTGGCGATCGCATCAAAGACCTCGACCTCGCAGCCGTCCTCGCCGTGCAGCTTCTTTTCGGGGTCCTGATAAAAGCGCGTGATTTTCAGGTAATCCGGCACGTCCTCGATTTTATCGTACTTTCCGCTCAACAGTCCCTGCGCGAGCGTGCTGTAACAGACGATACTCAGTTTCCTTTCAATCGTCTTTTGCGAAATCCCATGCTCGATCGCGCGCCAGAACAGGTTGTATGGGAGCTGATGCGCCTCCAGAATGTCGAATCTGCCGGTGTCCTCAAGCATTTGCATTTGTTTGGGGCCGTAGTTCGAGATACCGGCCGCGCGGATTTTGCCCTGCGCTTTCAGCTTTTCGAGCCCGATCAGCGGTTCCTCAAACGGGACGTCCATCGCGGGCCAGTGCAGATAGTAGAGGTCGACATAGTCCGTTTGGAGGTTCCGCAGGCTGTTCTCGCAGGCCTCGACGATCTTGTCGGAGCGGAAGTTCGCGCCGCCGCCGATCTTTGTCGCGAGCACGACCTTGCCGCGCCTGCCTTTCAGCGCTTTGCCGACAATCTGCTCCGAGGTCCCTTTTTCATAGGCCTCCGCCGTGTCAAGAAAGTTGATCCCCAAATCCAACGCGGCGTGGATCGTTTTGACCGAGTCGTCCTCCTCCTGTCTGCCCCAGAAATAGCCGCCAGCAAAAGCCCAGCAGCCGAGCGCCAATACCGATATGTCAATATCGGTCTTTCCCAGTTTAACGTATTTCATAAGCGCCTCCCTCTCCGATTGATATAACCTTTATGGTTAGTTTATGTAAATATCAGCCATATCTCAACAAATATTTTGCTATTGTCCTGACATATTGCGTTTTTTCTGTATTGCAAAGCGAGACGCGTTCGGGTACAATGTTGACAAATAATATACGGGAATGACGGCAATAAAAGCCGGAAGCCAATAAATAAACGGCGGCAAATAATAAAGCGGGAAAGGCGGGACGGACATATGGATCGGATGACCTCCAAGGAGCGGTTCGCGCGCATGTTTGCGCACAAAGAAGCGGACCGCGTGCCGATTATCGACAGCCCGTGGGCAGGCACGCTCGCGCGCTGGAAGCGGGAGGGGATGCCCGCGGACGCGGACTGGCGCGACTTCTTTCATGTGGACAAGGTCGAGCGGATCGAAGCCGACACGAGTCCGCGTTACGAAAACAAGGTAATTGAGGAAACGGACGAGTTTGTGATCACGACGTCGTCATGGGGCGTCACGATGAAGAACTTCAAGGTACCCGACTCGACGCCGGAATTTCTCGACTACAAGGTCGACACGCCGGAGCGGTGGGCGGAAGCGGTCGAGCGCATGACGCCTTCGCGCGACCGCGTGGACTGGGACCATCTGCGCGAAAACTACCCCAAGTGGCAGGCGGACGGGCGCTGGATCGAGGGGCTCTTTTGGTTCGGCTTCGACGTGACACATTCGTGGATGGCGGGCATGGAGACGATCCTGATCGCGATGCTCGAGTACCCCGATTGGGTGCGCGGAATGTTCGATACGTTCCTCGACCGCTCAATCGCGCAGTTTGAGATGATCTGGGACGAGGGCTATCGGTTTGACAGCGTTTTTTGGTATGACGACATGGGCTACAAAGACCGGACGTTCTTTTCAAACGACCTGTATGCCGAACTGCTGCAGCCGGTGCATAAGCGCGCGATCGACTGGGCGCACAATCACGGGATCAAGGCGCACCTACATTCATGCGGCGACATCATGACGCGCGTGCCGCAGTTGGTCGAAATCGGGCTCGACGCGCTGAACCCGATTGAAATCAAGGCGGGCATGGACCTAGGCGGTCTAAAGCGCGACTATGGTAAAAAACTCGTACTGCACGGCGGCGCGGACGCGCTCTACCTCGACAAGCCGGACAAAATTCTGCCCTATATCGAAGCGGTGCTCCCGGTCGTCAAAAGGGACGGCGGGTACGTCTTTTCCTCGGACCATTCGATCCCGAACACGGTCAGCCTCGAGACGTACCGCGCCGTCGTGGATGCGGTAAAACGGTTCGGCGCATACTGAACCGACAGTTATTATTCGAGGTACAGCGCCGCCGCGTCCGCCGCGGATGCGGCGTCCGACGTATAGCAGTCCGCGCCGATCTGCTCGCAGAAAGCCTGCGTCACCGGCGCGCCGCCGATCATCACCTTGACCTTGCCCGCGAGCTCGGAGTCTTTGACCGCGTCGACGACGTTTTTCATCTCGCCCATCGTCGTCGTAAGCAGCGCGGAGAGACAGATAATCGTCGCGTTATGCTCCTTCGCGGCCTCGACATACGTTTCGGCGGAGACGTCCACACCGAGGTCGTGCATTTCGATCCCCTTGCCCTCCATCATCATCTTGACAAGGTTTTTGCCGATGTCGTGCAGATCGCCCTTGACGGTCCCGATCACGCCGACGCCCTTTGACGTCACGCCTTCCGCGACGAGGGCGGGCTTTAGCACTTCCATCCCCCTGTTCATCGCGCGGGCGGCGACGAGCACCTCCGGCACAAAAACTTCATTGTTCTTAAATTTCGCGCCGATCACACCCATACCCGCGAGCATACCCTCCTCGAGGATCGCCTTCGGCGCGAGACCGTCCGCCAGAGCCTTTGTAACGAGCTCCACCACGACCTTCGCTTTGCCTGCCTGAAGATTTTCACTGATCTTGACCAAAATTTGACTCATCGCGTTTCGCCTCCTATATGAAATTTTTCAGAACGTCCGCGAGCGACTGCGCACTCTCGTAGGACGGCATATATTCGAGTCCGAAATACCCATTGTAGTCTGTGCCGCCGATCGCCTCAAGGACCCTGCGATAATTCGTCTCGCCTTTGAACGGCTCGCCGCGCCCGGGTGCGCCCGCCGCGTGGAAGTGGCCGATCAGGTCTATGTTCCCGACAATATTGTTCACGAGATTGCCCTCCATGAGCTGCATGTGGTAGCAGTCAAAGAGCATTTTGATCAGGGGATGACCGACGGCTTTCAAGATATTGAACGTCGCGGCGCTCGAATCCAAATAATAGCCCTTATGGTCGTAAAGCGAATTGAGGGCTTCGATCACCAGCACGGTCCCGCTGCGCTCGCAGAGTTCGGCTATGCGCTTGCAATTCTCGGCGATCACAAGGCTCTGCGAACTGTCGCCGGCGCGCCCGGAGACTTGGCCGCCGAGGCAGATCAGGCGGTCGCAGCCAAATTCCCGCGCGAGCTCGATTGAACGTTCGACGATGCCGCGCAGCGCGGGGAACGGCATGTCCAGCGGCGACGCGCCGCTGCCGAGGATACAGCAAGCCGCGACCGGCAGCTTGTGCTGAGCCGCGAGGCGGCCGATTTTTCCCGCGTCGTACCGGGCGGGGTCCCAAAACTCGATCGCGTCAAAGCCCAAATCCGCGGCCAGGGCGATCCGGTCATAAAAGTCAAGTTCCTTGAATACCGTCTCCAAACAAAGTGAATATTTCATATTTGCGCCCAAGCCCCCCGCTCTTTTTCCGCACGCACACTCCTTGCGCTCACTATACCACACGCGCGCGCATCTGTAAACGCCCAAAACGCCCCAATGCCACTATCGCCCGCTATCCGACGCCGATCGCGTTCGCGAGCCTGCGGAGGATCGCGGCGCTTTCCGCGCGGGTCGCGGAGCCTTGGGGATCGAACCGTCCGCCATCCTTTCCGTTGACAAGGCCGACCCTGTAGAACTGATGGATCGGCTCGCGCGCATAGACCTCGATCTGGGATTCGTCGGAAAAGATAGTATCCTCCCGTGTCATCGGCAGCTCATTTTCGGTAAAGCTCAAATAGCGGCTGAAAATCGCGGTCATTTCCTCGCGCGAGAGTGTTCGGTCCGGTGCGAAAAGATTTTCTCCGATACCCAGTACGACCCCGTTTTCCCGAGCCCATTCGATATAGGGGGCGTAATACGAGTCCGAAGGCACGTCTCCGAAACTCGAATCCGGGTAGCGAGCGGTTCTCACGCCGTGCAGTCTGCCCAACACCGTCACGATCATACCGCGCGACACCGGCAGATTCGGCGAAAATTCGGTTTCACCGGTCCCCTTGAAAAAGCCGCGCGTATACACAAACTCGACATCGCCAAAAAACCAGTCGCTCTCAAGTACATCCGTAAACGGGTTATCAAAGACCAAGCCATATCCGAGCGGCGCTTGCTCGTCCTCAAAAGCGGTCCCGGCGCCGGCGCTTTTTGTGTCCGCTCCGGTTTGGCCGTTTCCGGCCGCCCCGTTCGCGCCCGTACCGCCCGCCGGACTTCCGGCGGGCGGTGCGCTGCCGCTCGATCCGGGTCCGCTCGATCCGGGTCCCGCGGTTCCGGGACCGTTGGCGCCGGGTCCGCTGTTATCCGTCTCACCGGGGCCGGGCCCGCCGTTATCCGTTTCACCGGGGCCATTGTCGCCGGGGCCACCGGGGCCGTCGCCGCCCGCATCCGTATCCGTCCCGTCGCCCGGACCGACCGTTTTTTGCGTGACGTTGATCGTGCGCGCCGCAAAATTCCGGTCTGTGAGCGTTCTGTAATCTCTCCCCTCCGCCGGGTAGACCCGGATCAGGCAAAAGTCATACAGCCTGATCTGCGTTGCCCGCGCCGACGCGCTCCCTGCTCCGGTCGCGCCGCCCCGAAAGGCAAATCGGACGGTGCTGATCACGGTCTTACCGTCGTCCGAAACCCGCAGCACATTATATCCGTTGACAATACTGGTCCTCTCCGCCACAGCGCCGTTTCCCGCTTGCGCCGTCACGGAATACCGCGCCTTTGTGCCCGGAAAGCCGCTGTTCCACACGACATCATCCAACGCGACCGCGTCCGCGTCATATTCCAGCGTATAGGCGACCGCGGAAAAATCATCACCAGCCCGCCCAAGCGCCAAGTCAAAGCTGAATCCGGCGGCGTCCGCGGGAACCGTGAGAGTGACCTCCCCGCCCGTCCCGGCCGCGTCAACAACATTTTGTCCGGCTATGTCAAGCTCCGCCGCAAACAGGTTGAGCGACATCACACCAAAGAGTATGGCCGCCGCCAACGCACAAAAGCGCAGCTTTTGTTTTTTCCGATTTTTTATAGGCTTCATTAAAAAAGTTCTCCCCCAACCTCAGCGGTATTTTTCATGAACAATCGGGGAGCGCATCGCGCCCCCCGATTGTCGTTCAGTCTCATACACGATTCCATGCATTCAGTCTCATGCGATTCCATCATTGCTGTTACAACAGCGTATCCTCGTACACTCTGATGGCCAGCGCAAGATCGGTTTCGTCGACCGTGCCGTCCGGTCCGTCCGGATCGCCGGGATTCACAGCGGCGCCGCCGAGGTCGCATCTTCCGGCAATTTCGGAAGTCCAGACGCCTGAGGCGCTGCTCCTGCCCAAATACTGATGTACCGTGTTCACATCCGACAGCATAATCCAACCGTCCTGATTGACATCAAACCGGCTCCGCATATTGAGCGGCGCGGAAGCGACAAACGGATTGATGCTGATGTTTGTATCCGTAGATGGCGTGGACAGGCTGCCATCCTCGTAATAGGAGACTTTCAGGTTGCTCAAGATCAGAAATACCGACCGATGGCCCGCCGCCAGGGGATCCTTCAATGTCAGCGCGATATCCAGAACCGAGGTACCGTCCGGGATTGTGAGCATCTCATTTTGCTTTGCGAAAACGTAAATGCTGTACGTTTTGTATCCGGGGAGGAGCGGGGGCGTAAGCTCGACCGGGTCGCGAATGACCGCGGCGTTTCCGATCAGCGGATCCGAGAATGTAACGGCGCCGGCCGCCAGACCCTCGAAATCATCCTCTCTGAAACTGACGCGCAGATGCACGGCGCCCGCGTCATGGAGATTTGTCGCCCGGAACGTAAACGTCGCACGCGCCGCGGACGGGCGTTCATAGACGATGTCAATCGAATCCTGCGCGCCAAAAAGACCGCCCTCGACGAGTTCCCGAGACGCGTCGGGATCGGGCTCATATCCGGGTACTGTTTCGAGCCCGTCCAGCGCCTCTTGAAGCGCGAGGATCGCGGCGATCACGGCGTCGCGCTCCGCCGCAAGCTCCGCGGAGGTATACGCTGCGCCGCTCACAGCTCCGGGCGGCGTCCCGCGCTTTAATACGACCAACGCGTCCGCCTTTACATTTTGCAGCCTTTGCAGCGATGCCGACGTATAGCTCGAACTGTTCGAACTCTCAGCCTGCGCGATCACTTGGGCGAGCTGCTCATAGTATTTCCTGTGGTTATTTTCGTCCGTCACCGAAAGCGTCGCCAACGCGTCGATCAAATCTATGTATGCGATCTCAATATCCATGGTCGTAACCGACTCGATGTCTTGATTATAGGACTGTATGACGGACCTCGCGGCGGCGCGCGCGGCGCTCAGCCTTGACGCCGAGATTTCGGTATAGAGGGCAAGGTTGATCCCTTCGATATTCTTCTCAAATGTGTCCATCTGATCAACTACGGAATTTC
>JAITSR010000398.1 GCA_031287655.1 Clostridiales bacterium | reverse complement strand
TAAGAGCGGCGCGATCAGCCGCGCGTCGATGTATTCGATCGACGTGACTTTGTTTTCGATCTCGTATCGGTGGCCGCACTCGTCCGGGGCCTCGATGTGGATATACACAAAGTCGCAGCCGCTTTTTAGCGCGTCGAGCGCGGCGGTCGCCTTGCCCTCGTAATTCGTGTGTAAAACGCCGGTCGCCCCTTCGACCTCGATCGAGCGCAACCCCGCGCTGATTCCGATGCCCTTGATCAGGTCCACGGCGGAGATCACCGCGCCCGAAAGCCCGTATTTTCCGCAAAAAGAGGGCAGCGCAAGGCGTTTGCCCTGTCCCCAGAGCCAGATCGAGTTGGCGGGCAAAAGACCGCGCCGGACGCGTTCCCGGTTGACCTCATGCTCGGAGAGGTATTCATAGCTGTCCTTCATCAACAGATTCAAAATGTCGGCGTCGTTCATCGCGCCGCCGTCCGCGCCGTCTCCCGCGCCGCTCTTAACGTCTCCGCCGTTTTTCGGCAGATGATCGCCGACGCGCCGCTCGAGTATGTCGTGGGGCGGCGTGCATTTTGTCTCGAGACCACCGCCGTTCCAGACCATGCAGTGCCGGTAGCTGATGCCGGGGTGAAAGCGGAGCCGCGCGCCCGCGCCCGCGCGCGCCAAGCGTCGGGCCAAGTCCGCGCTCAAAAGGCGCTCGTTGACCGCGCAAATCAACTCCGCGGCCTCCGCCGACGAAATTTCGTCGGAGCTGTAGTCGACCATGACCTTGTCCTCGTAGCGCTCCGCGTCCGAAAGGCTCACAAGATTGCAGCGGTACGCGACGTCGTCGTCGCCGAGCGAAACGCCCATGCTGACGGCCTCGATCGGGGAACGGCCCGTGTAGAGCCGCTTTGGGTCAAAGCCCAGCACGGAAAGGTTCGCGGTGTCGCTGCCGGGCGAAATGCCGTCCGGCACGGTCTTGACGAGCCCGAGCTCGCCGTGTTTTGCAAAAAAGTCCATATTCGGCTTTTTCGCGGCCTGAAGCGGCGTCCTGTCCCCGAGCTCAGGAACGGGGCGGTCCGCCATCCCGTCGCCGAGAATTACAATATATTTCATAGAACCTCCATTTCGTCGCTCCGCTCCGTCACAAATAGCGACGAAACGGAGGTTGTGTGTGCATTTCGCGTTTATTATAACGATCCCGCCCCGCCTGTGTCAACGCCGCCGTATCGGCTGATTTAATATTTGATGTTATTATAGCCGAAACCCAAAAAATATCAAAATATCAAAAGACTTTTATAAAGCGTAAAATAATAGAAATCCGCGCCTGATTGTGGTACACTAATAGACAGGAGACGACAGCAATGAGAGATCATTACGAACTTCGACTATACGATACGCCGCTTCTCTCGTTTGAACTGACGAGCGACGCTGCCGTCGGCTATTCAGTAAAAATAACGAACGTCGGCGAATCGCGCGGCTTGCTCCCACTTGATTTGGAACTCACGAGTGACGGCGTCTTAAAATGGCTTGCACGCCGCGTAGTTCCTAAAAACAGGACGTTTGTGGAAGAAATATTACGCTCGTTAGGATTGTCCGCGGGCGATACCAAAGGAATAATCGACGTTTGTAAGGGCCTGTCACTGAATGACAGCTATTGGATTACACCGGAGGGCTTTGGGGGTAAATTTTCGGAGTATAATCTATACGAAAACCGCTTTTCGGAAATCCTCGGACTTGTTGCGTACACCGGAGTAGGCGCGAGTGACGCGGCGTTCACCACCTCGCCGGAGCTGACCACCAACGGGATGCTGCCAAAGGCTTGGCGGTATATCGAGGGCGAGGGCATCTATCTGTACAAAGGCGGCACAAGCGGATTTGCCAATTCGGGCCGGGAACCGTACAGCGAGTTTTACTCAAGTCAGGTCGCCGGGACTATGGGATTGGACGCAGTGCGTTACGACTTGGAAAACTGGAAAGGCATACTCGCTTCAAAGTGCAAGCTATTCACGGATATCGATACGGCTTTTATTGCGGTTGGCAGAATCGTAACATCGGGCGGCCTTGGCGCGGTTGTTAAATATTATGATGAACGCGGCAGTCTGTTCGCCGACGCTATTCGCGATATGCTTGTCTTTGATGCGCTGATCTACAACGAGGACAGGCATTTCGGCAATTTCGGCTTGCTCCGCGACAATCACACAGGCGAAATCACCGCGCCCGCGCCGATATTCGACAACGGTGTTTCGCTGTTCAGCTTCGCCATGCCGAACGATTACGCGAATTTAGACGAGTACGCTAAAACTCGTTTCCCGGCATACGGCGGCACGACCTTTGAGGGTATCTGCCAATCGTTTATGACCCCGCGGCAAGCTAAAAAGCTGAGAAAAATGCTAAATTTCACCTTTTTCCGCCATCCGAAGCTGAATCTGCCGGAGGAATACCTCACCGCTATTGAGAAACATCTGCGAAAAAGAGCGTCGCAGCTGCTTGACTTATCCAATGTGTTTCAATACTGAAAGATTTCGCTCGCTACCTTTCGTCAATATTATAAATATGTGTTTTCATTAGTCCCTCCGCTGGTCATCATCGGTAGATTGAACAGCTTTTAAGCCTGCTTTTGCGTTTCTGCTTCTAACGCGGCGACATCCACTCCGGTTGTGCGCTTGATCAAATCCACTGATACCCCCGCTTGAAGCAGACTTTGCGCTATTTCGGCCAGCCGCGCCTTGTTGCGGGCCTCTGCGAGGGCTTCGACGCGGGCTTCGAGGCGGGCTTCTGCACGGGCCTCTCCGCGGGCCTCTCCGCGTTCTTCGGCGATCTCGATTATTTTCAGCTTAGTCATATCAAACTCCTCCCACATTGCGTTCAATCGCTCTTTATCCACTAATTTGTTTGACGCCATAAACAGCAGCGCCATAATCTTGTTTGAAATTTCGGGCGGCCGGTCGCCTGCCCGTATGATTTTCGCACTCTCAAGGAGCAGTTCCACCGGTTTCATAGTGTCACTGTGAAACAGCGGCAAGTACACCAGCTCCAACTCATTGATCGGCCTTCCGGCCCTGATGTCGCTACGGATTCTCTCCAACACAGAATCGGCGTCGATCTGAGAGCAGTCAACAATTACAGGGTCGAATTTCAGCGCCTGATGGTCAATCCGGCGGACGCTTGCGGGGTTTTTCAGAAAAATGACCGTTATGAACTCCGAAAATCTAACGCCTTCCCTCGAAAAAGATTCATTGCGTCTTTGAACACCACATCGTAATTTTGTTGATATGGTTCAACTGGTTCCTGCACCGCCAGAGAAT
>JAITSR010000317.1 GCA_031287655.1 Clostridiales bacterium | reverse complement strand
CTGAGAATTATTGAACTGAATCTCGACCACCACGGCGCGGCGCCGGTGGACGCGCCAAAGGCGCTCAGGGTGTTTTCGCTCTTTTGTATGTATGGAGACAAAGAGGAACTGTTCAGGTCCGCCTGCAAAACGGAAGGCTTGGACGAACCGGAACTTATGCAGCAGTTGCTCGACAGATTGAAAGTGATACGCAGAGATAAAGATGTAAGAGATCATTTGGATGATTACTTCAAAAAAAATCAATACATTGAGGAGGTGCCGCCAGTGTCAGTATTAGAAAAAGTCAGAATAGAAAGCCGGACAGAAGGCAGAACAGAGGGCGCGATACTCGGCAATATTGAGGCCGCGTTAAGAGGCTTGGAGATTGGCTTTGACAGGGAGGGTATTGCTAAACAGACAAGACTGCCTATCGAGTTTGTAGATATGCTCGCGGACGCCGCGGGCGATGTCACCGCCGAGAGCGCCTACGAAAAGTACGTTGAAATGTACAAAGCCGGAGCATAGGTCACGTTCAGGTATGTATGGCTTGGAATAACGCCTATCTGCCAATATTGAACCCACGGGACGCCGCCCTCGGCGTCCCCTACGTTTCTTTATCAACCGTCAGCCACGCAGACGCATCTTTATGCTGTACTGTATTGTGACGGTTTTCTTTGTGTGTCCCACCAAATCGCTAAAATATCGGGCGAATTGTTAAGAATGTGCCCTAGACTTATTTCGGTAAAATTATACAATAAACACAGATTCATAAAGAGAGGAGCAATAATAATGTACAGAAACATTCATTTCAAGAGGCTTAGGATCGTTTCGGGGGTCCTCACGCTCGCGCTCTGCCTGTTCGTGCTGGCGGGCTGCGGGGGCGGAGGGAGCGCCGCAACGACCACCGCCGCAGCCGCGACAACCGCCGCAGCCGCAACAACAGCGGCGGAGGCGACGACCGCGGCGGCCGCCGCTGCCACCACAGCCGCGGAGGCGACAACAACGGCTGCCGCCGCCACAACAACCGCCGCGGCGGAAGCGGCGCCCACAGAGAGGGTCAAAATCAAGTGGTACCACGTTCCGCAGGACGACGATCCGGATTCGGCCCGCACGGAGTGGGAGTTCACAAAGGCGAAGCTCGAAGCGAAGTTCCCGGACGTCGACTTTGAGTTTACGCGCTTTGCGCCGGGCAGCGACTACCGCCAGCAGTACGACCAGCTCCTGATGGCCGGGGACGGGCCGACGGTCTCGCATACGTTCCCATACGTCGACATCCAGACGCGTCTCGCAAACGGCACGATCGCGGAGATCACCGAGTATGTCGAAAACTGGGATTTGAAAAAACAGGGTCTCGTAAACACGACGTTTGACCAAGCGATCTCGACCTCCGACGGCAAGTGGTACGCGGTGCCTTTCGCGCCCTATGTGAGCGGCATCGTATACAACTCCTTGGTGATCGGAGAGGCGGGCGGCGACGCCGCGTTGATCCCGAAAACGTGGACGGAGTTCGCGAACCTTGCCGAAAGGTACACGGACAAAGACTTGCCGCGCTTTGGCTACCTCCTGCTCGGCTCCGAGTTTAACGCTTGGACATACACGCCTTGGGTGTGGTCGGCCGGCGGCGAGATGGTCCGCCAGAATCCGGACGGCTCGTGGAAAGTCGCGTTCAACGAAGCGCCGGGCGTCGACGCCGCGATGTTTATGAACGAGTTGATCTGGACGCGCAACGCGACGCAGAAGGATGTTCTGGAATCCTACGACGACATGCAGAACCACTTTAAGGCGGGTCAGGCGGCCTACACATGGAACTCTCCCGCAGGCTTTTCGCAGGACGACCTCGCGCGCTTTGACCAGACGCAGGACGACCTCGGTTTCTTCCCGCTCCCGGCCAAGGACGAAGGCGGGCGTATCGTAGGCTTTGCGGGCGGCGAGGTCTGGACGATGCACCCGAACGCGACAAAAGCCCAAAAGGACGTCGCATGGGAGATCATCAACTACATGAGCTATGACGAGGAGTTTTTACTCGAACTCTGGGCGAAGCAAGACGAACTGGGCCGCTTGAGCGCGACCGCCGCCGTCCGCACCGACCTCGTTGAGAAAAAGTTCTCGATGGCCTCGAGCTGGCCCGCACACTGGGCGAAGCAATACGCGGACGCGATCGCGGTCGCGCAGCCCGAGCCGTACTGCCCGCACTGGAACGACCTCAAGAACGAGATCGTAAAGCCGCTCCAGACGATCTATTTAAAGGAAGGCATTACGCGCGACGAGGCGCAGCAGCTGCTTGACGAGTGCGCGGAAACGCTGTATTCTAAGTACCCGGAGACGTTTAAGAAATAAATGGGGAAACGCAGAATGGTTCCCCATGGCAATTCCGAAAAGAGGGACATAGGGGAGGAGAATAATGGCGGCATACCCGCAGGCGCAGGCGGCACAAGCGGCGCAAAAGCCGCATTTGGCACAGATTCCGCAAAAAGGCCCCGCACCGAATCCGGTGCGGGGGGAACGGGGAGCGCGTGCAGTTCGCGCTCCCCGTTCCCCCCGCGCGTCGGCCGGCTTTAAGCGGTCGCGCAACAACATCATCGGATGGGCGTTTCTGATTCCGGGCCTGATCAGCTTCGCGTTGTTCAAATACTACCCGATTATCCTCGGCGTCTTCGTCTCTTTCTTCAAGGTCGACATCGTCCATCTGCCCGGCGAGTTTATCGGCTTCGACAACTACATCCGCGCTTTCCAAGACAATTTCTTTACAAACGCTCTGCGCAACAACGTGGAGTTTTTTCTGATCGTCCTTTTAATGAATTTTTGGATTCCGATATTCCTTGCGACCTTAATCAACGAGGTGCGCAAGGGCAAGGTGTTCATGCGGACGATGTATTACATTCCCGCGATCGCGCCCGGCATCGCGATGATGGTGCTCTGGAAATACATCTGGCAGCCGGATTACGGCTTTGCGAATTTTATCATGCGCACGCTGGGGCTTTCCGAACAACTCTGGCTGAACGACGCGAACCTCGTGAAATGGTGTATGCAGGCGCCGGGCCTTCTGATGGGCGGCGGCATGAATATGCTGATCTACCTCGCGGCGCTTCAGGAAATCCCCGAGGAACAGCACGAGTCCGCGCTGATCGACGGCGCCGGTTTTCTGCGCCGAATCCGCTCGATTTCGATCCCCCAAATCCTCCCGATTATCTCAACCATGTTCGTGCTCGCGATCATAGGCGCGTTCAATATGTTCGACAACGTAAAGGTGATGACGGACGGCGGCCCGGCAAGCGCGACGGAGACGGTTATTCTGTATTCCTTCAAGCAGGCCTACACGTTCCAGGACTACGGCTACGCGCTCTCGCTGTCGACGATCGCGTTCGTGATCATTTTTGTACTCACGCTGATCCAAATGCGGCTCGACCGGGGCGGAAACGCGCCGCCCTCCAAACGGGCGCGAAAAAAGCTACACGCGCATGAAATGGAAGGGGGTGTCCGCGATGGCGGCGCTGCAGCCGGTTGAACGAAAATCCCGCAGGGGCAAAATCACCTACGCGGTCATTCTGACGATCCTCGCGATCGGAATCCCGCTCCAAGTTTTCCCATACCTCTGGATGGTCTCCGGCGTGTTCAAAAACAACCGCGAGATCATGCGCGCCGTGCCGTCGCTGATCCCGGCGACGCCGGTGTTCGACAACATTCCAAAGGCGTTCGCGAAGTACAACCTGCTCGCAAACTTCGCGAACACGATGATCCTGTGCTTTGGCACGATCCTGATCCAATGCACGATTTCGATCCTTGCCGCCTACGCGCTCGCGAATTTGAAGCCGCGGGGCTCCAAGTATGTGCTGCTCTTTTTTATCGGCACGATGATGATCAACGAACAGGCGATCGCGATCCCGAGCTATTTGATGTTTCAAAATTTCCTCGGCTCCGGCGTGAGCCTGATCAACAGTTTTTGGTCGCTTCTGCTCGCGTTTTCGGCGTGGGGCTGGGTGATCTTCCTGCTCCGGGGCTTCTTTACCGGGCTGCCCTCCGACCTGCTCGAATCGGCGCGGATCGACGGCGCCGGAGCGCTGACCGTGCTGACGAGCATCGTGCTCCCGCTGTCAAAACCCGTGCTGGCCGTCGTGATTCTGAACACGTTTATGGCCGTGTACAACCAGTTCCTGTTCCCGCTGATTTTACTGCCGGAATCCGACAAGTGGACGATCATGATCCGCATCTACGCGGCGCAGCGCGGATCGGCTTCGTGGAACGATTCCATGGTGCTCCTGACGTTCTCGACGATCCCGGTGCTGATCGCGTACCTGCTCGCGCAGAAGAACATCGTGCAGGGGATCAGCATGACCGGACTGAAAGGGTAAAGATAAATATGGACGAACCCAAGTCCGCCGGATATATCCGGGCGCTGCGCCGCTGGACGGGGCTGCTGTTTCATGAGCCCAACAGCCTGTTGGCCGGGAGTCTCTGGTTTTTGCTGACGGCGCTTCCGGTCGTGACGATTGGGCCCGCGTGGCTCGCGCTGCTCGACTTCATGGCCGCGCGCGAGGCCGGGAAGCGGCGGACGTGGCGGCAGTCGTGCCGACTCGTCTTTTTTTCGTGCGGGCGGCGCGTCTGGCTGATGAGCGCCTCCGACGCGCTCGCGCTCCTTATGGCGGGCGGCTGTCTGCTCGCGGTCACGGACGGCGCCTTTTTGCTCCCCCTGCGCGCCGTCTACGCGATGCTGTTCGCGGTTGACGCGCTCTACTTGCTCTCCGGCCTGTACCGATATCCGGCGCTGCGCGCGGAGGCCGAGTCGCGCGCGGAGACCGAGTTGCGCGCGGAAGAAGCCGGGCGAATCGCGGATACCGCGTCGGCGTCGATGGCGGCGGCGTCATCGGCGGACAACGGCCTTGTTTCGAAAATCGTGCAGGATACCGCGTCGACGCGCGGCGCGAATCGTCACACCGGCGGCCTCGTCAGAGATGCGGCCCTTTTGGCGCTGCGCGGCGCTTTGCTCGCGCTTGGAAACCTCGGCTGGACGCTGATGTTTTTTTTCGCGTCGCTGCTCGCGCTGCTCGTCTCCGGACTGACGGGCGTCGGTGTGCTCCTGCTGTTTCCCGCCGCGTCGGCGGCGCTGGCGGTCTGCGCGTATGAGGAAATGATCGCGTACTATCTGCCGGAGGGGCAAGAGGCGCAAGAGCGGGGTAACCAAAACCAAGAGGGGCGCGAACCATGCTGAATGTGTTTTTGGTGGACGACGACCGCATTGTGCTCGGAGGGCTCCGGCGCTTCGTGGACTGGCAGTCGCTCGGATTTCAGGTCGCGGGCGAGTCGGAGACCGCGCGCGGGGCCGTTGAATTTATGCAGACCGAGAGCGTCGACGTCCTTTTGACGGACATCATGCTCCCGCGGGAGGACGGCTTTCGCCTGATCGAAAACGCGCTCCTGATCAACCCGTCGCTCAAAACTGTGATCCTGAGCAGCTACAGCGAATTTGACTTTGCGCGAAAGGCTCTGCGGCTCGGCACGTTCGACTATCTGACAAAACCCGTGAATTTTCAGGGATTGATGGAAATCTTCCGAAAACTGCGTGTGCTGATCGAGGCCGAGACGGCCGAGCGGCAGGAATATCTGCAGGGGAAGCGCGAATATTTGCGGCGTTTGCCCTTGGGGTCCCTGCCGGCGTTTGAGCCCGTCGGGTTTGCCGGGTTTGCCGAGTCTGTCGAGCTTTCCGAGCCTTCCGAGCCCGTCGGGTTCGCCGAAACCGCCGCGCCCTGCGCGCGTGAGAGCGGGAATCTGCCCGGGCCCGCGATCGAGCGTGTGATCGACTGTATCAACGAGCGGTTTTACGAGAACCTCACGCTCGAGACCTTGTCGCGCGTGGCGTTCGTCCATCCCGTCTATCTGAGCAAGCTGTTCAAGGAAAAGACGGGCGGAAATTTCATCGACTTTTTGACAAAGGTCCGGATCGAAAAGGCAAAACTCCTGCTGCGCGACATCTCGATCCGAATCTGCGACGTCAGCGATATGGTCGGCTATAACAGTCCAAAGCACTTCGGCCGACTGTTCAAGGAAGCGACGGGCATGACGCCGAAGGATTTTCGCGAGCAGGCGGGCGCGGGGCAATGAAGCCGCGGACAGCGCGGCGGCAAAAAGCTTTCGCGGCGGCGCGGACGGGTTCCGCGGCGCGGGCGGCTTTGGGATTGGCAATCCGCGTTCTGCGGCGCGCGAGCATCTACCGGCGGCTGCTCTTTTCCTTTATGAGCGTCGCGGTCGTGACGACACTCGCGATCGGCGTAATCGCGACCCGCGCGAGCGAGAGGGCGATCAACCGCAATATTTCAAACAGCACGATGCTGACGCTGCGGAACGTCGCCGAGACGATCGATATGAAGCTCGAGGCGTATGAATTATTGGCCGCGCAGGTCGCCGGGAACGAACAGGTTCAGTCCCTGCTGCAAAGCTGCGCCGACCTGACCGCCGCATCCGCGGTCGCCGCGGCGGGAAGCGCAAGCCCCGCGGAGGGCGCGGCGCCCGCACCCTCGGGTACAACGTCCGCGGAGACCTATCAGGCGGCAAAAAGGCGGATCGGCCTGATCCTCAACCGCGCGGCGGCTTCGCTGCCGACGGTCAGTTCAATTGAAATCGTCACCCCCTATGATGAATTTGTCCAGCTCGGCGTCTCAGGACAGGCGACGGGCGCAAATCT
>JAITSR010000250.1 GCA_031287655.1 Clostridiales bacterium | reverse complement strand
GATCTGCTCGTAGTCACGTTTTTCGTCTGGAACCTGTTCCGCGACTAAAGGCGCGTATGCGGGCGGACTGCGAGCGACGCCGGTTTGACTTGCCGCGCGGGGCCGTGCTACACTTATGCGCGTTGGAACAACGCGCCCGGGTAAGGGAATACGAGGGAATACAAGGGGATACAATGGTTTCGATCCTGTTGGCGGCGTACAATGGGGAGAGGCATATCGCCCGGCAGCTTGACTCTTTGCTGGCGCAGAAGGAGCGGGACTTTCGGATTTTTATTCGGGACGACCGATCCTCGGACGCCACGTTTCGGATTGCGCGGGAATACGCGGCAAACAACCCGGAGAGGATTTTTGCCGTTCAAAACGACGTCAATTCCGGCGGCTCGCGGCAGAATTTTCTTCGGATGATCGCGGAATACCGGGACGACTATTTGATGCTCTGTGATCAGGACGACGTTTGGCTCCCTGAGAAGATCGGAACGGAGCTTGCCAAAATGCGCGAAATGGAGTGCAGACATGGAAAGGATACGCCGCTTTTGGTACATTCCGGCCTGCGCGTCGTCGATGAAAGACTGACCTTGGTGTCGCCGGGACGCGGCGGCGCGACGCTTGCGCGGCAGTTGAACATCGATCCGGAGAAAACGGCGCTCCACGAACTGTTGGTTCAGAATGTGCTGACCGGCTGCACGATTTTATACAACCGCGCGCTCGCGGAACTCGTCGCCGCAGGCGTGGCGGCGGGAGGCCGGCAACCGGAGACTGCCGACAAAGCGGCGAATGATGCAATCATCATGCACGACTGGTGGCTCGGGCTGGTCGCGAGCGCGTTCGGCCGCATTGCCTATATCCGCGAGCCGCTGATTCTGTACCGTCAGCACGCGCAAAACGCCGTCGGCTCAAAAAACACGCGGAGTCTCCGCTATATCGCCGCGCGGCTGCTCAACAGCCGCGAATCGCGCGAGGTCGTCAGGCAAACATATCGGCAGGCCGAGTATTTTTTGCGCGTCTATCAGGACCGGCTGAGCCCGGAACAGACGCGGCTGGTCCGCGCGTACGCGGCGATTCCAAACATTCGGGGCAAAATCGGCAGAATCCGCGCCGCCTGCGCGCTGCGGACACTCAAACATGGCGCGGCGCGCAGGCTTGCCCATCTGTTTTTCCTGTAAGACTATTCGGAAACGCACATGGCATTGCCTCCGCTTTCTCGCTCCAACGTGCTCCACCCTGTAACGCCAATCCATGGCGTTACAGCGCCTCGAGGCGGTATTTTGCGCGGATCGCGGTCCGCACGAGCCACGCGGTCACAGCGCCGTATTTTTCGCGGTAATGTTTTTCGTAGAACAGCAGCATCGAATCGTAGAACGCGCGCAAGACGGCCGGATTTTGCGTCAGCAGACCGCTCTGTCCCTTCAAGTGCAGCATGGAGGCGCCCGCGAAATAGACGACCCGGAAACCGGCGGCTTTTGCGCGATAGCAAAGGTCCAAATCCTCGCCGTACATAAAAAACGCTTCGTCAAAACCGCCGAGCCGCAAAAACAACGCGCGCGGCATCAGCAGAAAAGAACCTGAAACACTGTCCACGTCGCAGGTCTCGTCGGGGTTCAGGTATGTGAGATGGTATCCGCCGAAGCGGCGGCTTTTGGGGAATCTGAGGTCGAGCCCCGCGTAATAGTACAGCGCGTTGAGCGGGGTCGGGAAGCCGCGTTTACACGAATGGTCAAACGCGCCGTCCGAAAAGAGCATTTTGATCCCGAGTACGCCAATGGCGCCGTCAGGCGCGCTGCCGCCGTGTGCGCTGACACCGCCGCTCCCGCCACCGTCGCCTCCGTGCGTGCCGCCGCCGTCAGGCGCGCTGCCGCCGTCGGCATTGTCGGCGCTTTGCCGGTCCATATAGTCGATCACGCGGTCCAAAGCGCCGTCGTCCAATATCGTATCGGAATTGAGAAATAAAACGTACCTTCCCGCGGCTTGGCGCGCGCCGATGTTGCAGGCGTGGCCGAAGCCGCGGTTTTCCACACCGGAAAATACTCGAATGGGGAGTGTGGGTAACTCCGCCGAATACCGTTCTTCGGGGCGGGAGGAATTGTCAACGACAAGCACCTCGACGCCGACGCCGCGCGCGGCCCGGCTGACCGCCCCGATCGCCTGCGCGCAAAGCGCCCTCGTGTTATAATTGACGATAATGACGGAAACGTCCTTCACGCGTTGGCCTATTGCGCGAGCTTATAAATGGCCAAAACATCCTGCCAGAGCAGGGGCTTTAACCCGCCGATCGCGGACTCGTCGCCGAACTCCGCGCCGGTCGCCTTTTTTGCCATCAACTCGAGCTTGCTTCCGTCGATGCCGAGCTCCTTGAGTGTCGCGGGGAGGCCCATCCGGCGGAAGAAGCCGCGCAGCCGCGCGATCCCCTCCTGCACGATCGCGTCCGGGTCGCGGAAGCTGCCTTCGACGCCCATCACGTTCGTCGCGAACTGCACGAACATATTCACGTTGTCCTTGTAGACATACTGCATCCACGCGGGCGTCAGCACCGCGAGCCCCGCGCCGTGCGCCACGTCGTAAATCGCGCTGAGCTCGTGCTCCATGCCGTGGCAGGCCCAGTCCTGCGCGCGGCCCATCCCGACGAGTCCGTTGTGCGCGACCGTGCCGCCGAAGCCGACCTCGCACCACGCGTCATAGTTCTTGGGGTCGTCGAGTACGGCCGGGGCGTTCTTCATAATCGTTTTCAACACCGTCTCGCACAGACCGTCCGTCAGGTCGGTGTGTGTCGTATTCGTGAAATAGCGCTCAAAAACATGGCTCATCATATCCGCGACGCCGTTCGCGATCTGGTTCTTCGGAAGCGTAAAGAACAGCTCCGGGTTCATCACGCTGAGCAGCGGGCGCAGGCGCGGGCTGCCGTAGCCGTACTTTAACTGCTTTTCCTCGTTTGTGACCACGGTGTCGCCGCTCGCCTCGCTGCCGGCCGCCGGGATCGTCAGGATTGTGGCCACGGGCAGCGCCTTTTCGATCTCCTTGCCATCCTCGTAAATCTCCCACACGTCGCCCGGATAGTATACGCCCATCGCGATCGCCTTCGCGGAGTCAATCGCGCTCCCGCCGCCGACGGCGAGGATCAGGTCGACATTTTCTTTTTTGCACAGCGCGATCCCCTCGTGTACGAGCGAGAGACGCGGGTTCGGCACGACGCCGCCGAGCTCCACATACGCGACGCCGCTCTTTTTCAGCGACGCGGTCACGGTGTCATACAGCCCGCTTTTTTTGATGCTGCCGCCGCCATAATGCAGCAGGACCTTGTGCGCGTGGGGCTTTAAAAGCTCGCCGATCTGCTTTTCCGTGTCCTTGCCAAAGAGCAGCCGCGCCGGGGAATAGAAATCAAAATTTAACATTGTTTGCCTTCCTTTCTTTCGTACATTTTCCTAAATGTGTACGAAGCCCAACATTTTTTCTAAGTATAACATGCACCCGCGGAAAAGAAAAGCGTCGCGCGTGCGGAAAATCTAAGCCTGTGGTAAAATAGACTCAAGGGAAAAAGCTTTTGCCTTGCAGCATACAGCGGAAACGGAGACGGCCATGCGTAAAATAATATTGGACTGTGATACCGGCACGGACGACGCTATAGCAATAATAGCCTCTTTGTATTCAAAGGAGGCGGAGGTGGCCGCGTTCACCACTGTCGACGGCAACGCATCCATAGATCACACCTCGCGCAACACACTGAATTTAGTCCGCCAGCTTGGATTTGACACCCCCGTGGCGGTCGGCGCGGCATCACAGCTCAAGCGGCGTGCCGTACACGGTCCCGGCGGGGTACACGGCTCCAACGGCCTCGGCGGAATCGAGCTGATCCCGTCAAAATCCGGTTTTTCCGAACAGGATGCCGTAACGACAATCTATGAAGGCGTAAAAAAAGCCAGAGGCGATATTGATATTGTGGCGATCGGGCCGCTTACGAACATTGCAATGACGCTGATAACGCACCCGGATTTGGGCGAATATGTAAACCATATCTATGTAATGGGCGGGGCTATCAGCGGCGGCAACATGAACCACACGGCGGAATTTAATATATGGAAGGACCCGGAAGCCGCGAGAATCGTATTTGCGGCGGGGATTCCCTGTACGATGGTGGGCCTTGACGTAACAAAAAAGGCGATCCTGAATGAAGACGACGCCCGGAAACTGCGAGCGCTGAATACGGAAGCGGCAAACATCGCCGCGGACATATTGGCGTTCATGTTTATCCGCCGGGATGCAGGCGGCGAGGATGCGCTGATGCACGATTCCCTCGCTTTGGCCGCGGCGGTCCGCCCTGAATGTGTCGTCACAAAGCCGTATTTTGTTGATGTGGAGTGCGAGGGTACTTATACTTTCGGGCATACCTTCGTGGATACGAAAAACAGGCTAAAAAAGAAACCCAATGTAAACGTGGCCGTAGAAATAAATCTCCCGGCTTTTAAAGAGTGGCTTCACACCACGATCGCAAACAGCAAAGCATAAAATATATTCGGTATATATCAGAAAAACATTCTAACCATATCAAGAACGGCGGCAAGTTTTTCATCGGACAATTTTTCTATGAATTTAGGACTTCGCGCTGTAATGTCGATGGTTTTAAGGTGCTCACAGATCACAAAGCCTTGCGTTTCCGTACCGCTATCAAGTTTTATTCTGGTCGCGTATGGCTTATCTTTGGTCGTTATGGGGCAGACGATGACCTGCCCTGTGCGTTGATTGAGAATTGTTTTGCTTATCACCAACGCGGGGCGATAGCCCGCCTGTTCGTGTCCGAGTGTCGGGTCGAAGTTGAATCTGATTATGTCGCCTTGCGCAAATGTCACAGTAGTTCACTTCCGATTGGAGACGCTTGCTCCCACTCTTTTAGTTCGTCGCTGACGGAATATTCGCCGTCCCATTCGGCGAGCAGCTGTTCAAGCGTGGGCTTTTTTTGTGTACACCGCCTTATCAATATCGCGTTGTCTTGCGGGATTAGTTCCACCTCGTCATTTTCTTTCATTTGCGCTAAATCAAGAAACGCCTTAGGTATGCGCAAGCCTTGGCTGTTTCCCCACGGAGTTATTCGAGCGAACATATGGTAGCCCTCCTGTTTTGCTGGTGTAAACATAGTATATACCGGCTTGAGTGATTTGCCAATAGCCCAAAGGCCACCGCCGTAGTTTTACCGAGTCCGATTCAATAAATTCATTTATGGCAAGAAATGTGAAGTAACAGATAAAATATTTGTAGAAGTTATACCAACACAGCGATAAAATAAGGCGAGGCAATCAAAAAGCAATCAGAACAGTCAAAAGAAGGGAATGTAAAACGCCATGCAGACATCATCAATCTTCACTAACCAACCGCAGGACCCAAAGGCCTTTGTTTTCACAAAGGAACAGTTCGGCGCGTCGCCGGACGGCGCCGGCGACAACGCCGGGGCGCTCCAGCGTGCGATTGACGCGCTCGTGGACACGCACGAGTTCGGCGTCCTCTGGATCCCCGAGGGGGAGTACCGCTTCGCCGACACCGTCAATGTGTGGCGCGGCGTCCGCCTGATCGGGCTCGGCAAAAACCGGCCGGTCTTTAAGCTCGCGGCCAACACGCCGGGTTACGGATTTGAGCGCTCCAAGTACATCCTGCACTACCGCAACTTCAAGCCGAACGAGAAGATGCCGATGCGCGACGCGCAGAACACAACCTTCTTTTCCGGCCTGCGCAACATCGACTTTGCACTTGAGGCGGGGAATCCGGGGGCGGTCGCGGTGCGGTTCCGCGTCGCGCAGCTCTCCTCCGTGGAGGACTGCGTATTTACACTCGCCGACGCGAAGGCCGGGATCGAGATGATCGGCAACGAGGTCGAGCGCTGTGTTTTCAACGGCGGCCAATATGGGATTCTGACGGGCGAGACGGTACCCTACTGGCCGTTTTACCTCGGGGACAGCGCGTTCTCCGGCCAGTCGCGCGCCTGCATCAGCACCTACCGCGCCGGAATGTCCCTGACGCGCGTGTGCCTCTCCAACGCGCCCTATGGCATTTATGTCCCGAACAAAGAGCGGGACAACCACTACATCGAGGAATTTGAGCGGCTCTACATGGAGGACTGCTTCCTCGAAAACCTGTCCGCCGCTGGCATCTGCATGAATATGGTGCGCTATCCGCAAAACTGGCTGCACGCCGAACGCGTCTACGGCCAAAAAACGCCGACCTTCTTTGAGTCGTTTGAGTATGAGTTCAACCGCCACATCGGCGTGGGGCCGATCCGGTCCGAGTCGGACTTTTATGAAGTATCGATCAACATGGGGCTGAAAATTGATATTGAAAACGACGTTGCGGAGCGCGGTTTTGACATCCAATATACGTTAAAAGCGCTGGATGGCCTGCCCGGCGCGTCGGCGCCGGACTACGTCCCGATGCCCTGCCCGTCGACATGGCGCAGCGTCAAGGATTTTGGCGCGGTCGGCGACGGCGAGCATGACGATACGGAAGCGATTGCGCGCGCGATTGCCGAAGCCCCGGCGATCTACTTTCCGCAGGGCGATTACAGACTGACGCGCGGCATTGTGCTCCGGCCCGAAACCGCGGTCCTCGGCCTCCATTGCGCGACGACCCGCTTTGTTCTATCCGACCACGAGCCCGCGTTTGACGACGCAAACGCGCCGCGTACACTGCTCACAATCCCGAAAGGCGGGAAGAACCACGTCAGCGGGATCGGCTTTAACGGCGGCATCAACCCCGGGCTGATTATCGTCGAGTGGCTCGGCGAGCCGGAATCGTTGATGGAGGATGTGTTCTTCTCACACGGCCGATACGACGTGAGCCTGCGCGGGCGCGCGCAGTATTACGGCATGTGGGTCCACGATCAGGGCGCGGGCGTATTCAAGAATATCTGGATGCCCGACGTTCTGACACGCGACGGAATCCACATCAACGACACGCAGCGCCCCGGCAAGACGTACATGCTGTCGATCGAGCACCATCTTGACATCGAGGTCGTGATGGAAAATGTCGCGAACTGGCGCATGATCGCGCTGCAAACGGAGGAAAACCTCGGGAGCGAGTACGCGTCGTCGATCCACATGGTCGACTGCTATGACGTCGTGTTCGCGAACCTCTTTCAATACCGCGTGCAGGCGATTCAAAAGCGCCACCCCTACGCGACGCTGCTTGACAACTGCAAGAACGTGCAATTCCTCGGCGTGCATGTGTTCAGCATCGGCCCGTGTCCGTTCCGCTACGCCGCGATCGTCGACGGGGGTTATAAGGTCGACGACCACGAGATCGGCTGGATGCGCGTATTCAGCTGAGCCGACCGCCGAACTGACAGCCGGCCGGATCGGCGGCTGCGCCGGTTGAGTCGGTTTTTACATTTCTACTTTTCAAATGGATAGACAAAGCCTGCCTGACGGCGAATTTCATCGGCGATGCGCATCAGCATCAGGGATTCCTTTTGTGTGACGCGGGGCGACGTTTTTAACCCCTTTCGCAGGCAGTCATGCACATGGGACGCCTCGAACTGGAAGCCCTCGTCCGCATACGGGAACTCATAATCCCTGTTTACCGCGCCCATATAGGAGCCCGGCAGGCGGGTTCGCACTTGGACGTGCGTAGGGTTCCGATGGTTTGGAATCGTGAGCGTCCCTTTTTCGCAAAGAACGTGGGTCTCAAGCAACGCGCCCTGCAGTCCGCACAGCATTGTGAACAGGACGCCGGACGGGAAGCGCATGATCGCGAGGTCATGGTCGTCGACGCCGGTCGTGCCGATGTCCGTGATCGCCTTGATCTCGGTCGGATACTCATCGGCGCCCAAAAGCACACTCATCGCCGCGAGGCTGTATACGCCGCCGTCAAGTAAAGAGCCGCCCGCGATATCCAGATTGTACAGACGGCCCGGCGGGTTCGTCGGAAGCGCGCCCCAGGAAGTCGTTGAATTGATTGTGACGATTTTGCCGATCTCCCCGCTGTGAATGAACTCCCGCGCGAACTCCCACGCGGGAAAAAAGCGCGACCACAGACCGTCCATCAGGAACAGGCCGCGTTTTTCGGCCTCGGCGTACATATTTGCCGCCTGCTTCGCGTTGACCGCGATCGGTTTTTCGCACAGAACGTGCTTGCCTGCCCGGAGCGCGAGGATCGTGTGTTCTTCGTGCAAATGGTGCGGCGTTGCGACGTAGACGATGTCGACGTCCGGGTCATTTACGAGCTCCTCGTAGCTGCCGTAGGCCTTTCCGCCGTACTTTTCGCAAAAGGCCCCGCTCCGTTCAATGTCGCGGGACCCCGCCGCCGCGACCCGTCCGTCCGGCGTCTCGCGCAGACAGTGGGCAAAGTCGTTGCCGATCCTGCCGGGCCCTAAAATTCCCCACCCGATTACATCTTTCATTTTATCCCCTCTTTCTCCTTCCCATACAAAAAAAGGGCGGAAAACAACCTTCTCCGCCCCATCCTATCCACAATTAACAGTTACCAACGCGTATTCTGATTGGGGTCGTTCTTGGAGTCGGACATCTGCCCGAGGCCAGTCATCATGACCTCTTCCTCCTCCGCGTTGATCTCGTCCATGCCGCGGCGGACGATCCCCGCGCGGGCGTCTGCGATCTCCCGCTCCCACTTTAGATGCTGATAGGGGTCGGCTTCTTTGGATGCGCCAAACCACACGATGAAATTCTCCCACATCTCGACTTCCCAAGGGCTGTCCATCTGAGCCGCGGTGTACTTTTTTTGCTTGACCATCTCAAAGCCCCAGATGTCGCGCACATGCGCCTTCTCGGCGTCGATCGCGCAGATTTCCGCGAGGTGGGGCGGGATGAAGATGACGCCGGAGACCGTGCCGAGCACGATGTCGCCGGGTAGTACGACAGCCGCGCCGATCTTGCAGGGGACGTTGATCCCGACCAGCATCGTGTCCATAAACGGGGTCGGGTCGTTGTCGCGATAGTAGAACTGCGCGCTCTTGATCTCCTGCACCTGTTCGAGGTCGCGCATCCCGCCGAAGGTGATCGCGCCCTGCCCGGTCTTGCTCGCGATTACGTTCGTGAGGTTGCCGCCGAGCGGGCAGCCCTCGTAGACCTTATCCTTCATGTCATATATGAGCACATCGTCTTTGACGAGGTCCTCGATCGCCCACTGGTTGAAGTTGCCCTTGCGGCCTTCGTCCTTGTGGCCAAATTCGAGCAGGTAGGCGTGTAAGTCGGGGCGCGTCGGCATGAACGCGGCCGTGACCGCGCGCCCGCACATGACCGGCTTGTCGGGGTTCGAGCGGAGAAAGCCGCGCTCAAACTGGTACTTGTAGCCGCGCACATACAAAGGCTTCCACATCTCGGTCGTCGTGGTCTGCGCGATCCGGTTGACAACGTTGTCGGACACGCGCGGACGGCCGTCGTCAAACCGCTCGCCCTTCCATTTTGGCGTGAGCTGAATTACGTCGTCCCTGTTATAAAACTTCATTTCGATGCCCCTCCTTTATGATAATAGGATTGCGGCGCTGAC
>JAITSR010000389.1 GCA_031287655.1 Clostridiales bacterium | reverse complement strand
GTTGCTCTTGTGTTATGTTCAGTTCTTTACGCATCTCTTTGATAATTTCATCAAGTGTCATTTGTTCGCCTCCTTATCAAAGCATATTATAACATTTGTTATATCACTTGTCAAGTGATATTTTCGAGATATTTCGTGAAAAAGTTAAAAAAACCCTTGACAGGACAGTCCTCATATCCGGTCATCGTGATGATCAAAAGGCCGATAAAAGTACCTGCCGCCGTGCAGAAAACCGTCGTGGCATACGCGTTCAGGAGCCCTTCCGGATATTCGAACAAACGGCTGTAGGCTGACAGCGAAAACGCCCTCGGCCAGAGCGCGTACCCCTGCCGCACCAAAATGTCGTTGCGCGTAAAAGAACCCGATATGATCAGCGCCAACGGGAACAGGCAATACGCGGCGACCAGCGCGATGATGCCATAGCCAAAGATATTGAAAACCGTTTGAGATCCGCCCTTTTTGATTCCCATGCACATACGCCCCCTTCATTTTAAATCGCGGCTTTTGTCGGCCCCGCGCCGTCAGAACAGCGCGTAGTCGGATTCGTACTTTCGGATCGCGGCGTTGGCCAACATAATGATTACAAAGCCAAAGACCGATTGATAAAGCCCCGCGGAGGTCCCCATCCCCACGTCAAACTCGAGTCTCAGCGCGCGATAGACAAAGGTGTCCAAAATATCCGTGACGCTGTAGAGCGTGCCGACGTTGCCGACCGTCTGGTAAAAGAGATCAAACTGCCCGCGCATGATACGCCCGAGCGACATCAGCAGCAGGATTATGAACGTAGGGACGAGCATAGGAAGCGTAATGTAGCGAATTTGGGAGAACACGTTCGCGCCGTCAATCTCCGCGGCCTCATAGAGCTCGGTGCTGATCCCCGTAATCGCCGCAAGATAGACGACCGTGCCATAGCCCACGCCTTTCCAGACGTGCAGCGCAAGCAGGATAAACCGCCAGACCGCGGGCGTGTTGTAGGCGTTGAACGGCTCCTGACCGAAGGCGCGGAGCAGGTTGTTCAAAAAGCCGACCTCATAATTGAACACGTTGTAGACGATCACATTCAAAATGACAAAAGAGACAAAATACGGCAGGAACATGATCGATTGCGTGACGCGCGTGAAGAAGCGGTTCGCGAGCCGACTCAACAGGATCGCAAACGTGATTTGCAGGATGTGGTCCGACAGAATGAACATTATATTGAACGTAAGCGTGTTGACAGTCAATTCGAGCAGCTTCCCGGAAGCCGCGAGGAAGCGGAAGTTCTCAAGACCGACAAAGGGGCTTCCAAAGATGCCGCCGACAAAGTTGAATTTCGTAAACGCGAGGTAGATTCCCGCCATCGGCAAGTAGTTGTTCAACAGGAAATAGACGGCTGCCGGGATCAACATCGCAAACATCACCCGGTTGCGCTTGAGTTCTTTCATAAAGCCGTCCTTCTTTTTTGCGCCCGCGTAAGGCGCCACCGCCCGTCCGTTCACCGCGCCCTCCCTCCTTGATTCAAGTCTATCCGGATGATGGACTTTCCGAATACGCTCGATCCCAATCAATGTCTGAACTGTTCCCGATCCTTATCAGCCTAATTCCCGTAACGGTTTCCGGAGTTCCCGATTTCCATCGTTTTGCGCCTTCATTATATCGGGCAGTCATTTTTTTGTATACGGTAACTTCACCATATTTTTGTACTTTATTGATAAAAACAGGACGCGCTATTGGAAAAAAGTGCCCTTTCCACGAAAATCCCCGCTTTTTTCAATTCTCAATGCAAATACGCAAAGATCACAAGAATATCATAAATATACAATTGACTTTATCGGTCCCGCAATGGATAATGAATTTGCATGAAAATGAGTTTGCGTGAAAAGGTTCGTTGGAAGGCAATACCATTTTAACGTTGGGAGGGAAAAGCTATGAAAAACGTATTGGTGCTGTGCGACAGCCCTTGGCATCCGGCGGAGGTAATCGAGCTCGGCCTCGCGCCGCTTGAGGGCGACGAATTTCACTTTGTATTCGTCCGGGCGGCAAAGGACATTTTGACGCCCGCGCGGATCGCGGAATACCCCCTGATCCTGTGCTGCAAAGGCAACAGCGTGACGGAGGCCAACAACGCCCCGTGGTTTGAGGACGGCGTGACGGAGGTCGGACCAAAAGAATTTGAGGCGTATGTGAAAGCGGGCGGCGGTTTTCTCGCGGTCCACGCGGGTACGATCGGGAAAAAGGACACCCCCTACGGGCAGCTGATCGGCTGTGAATTTAACGGACACCCGCCCCGCTGCGGCGTCGAGGTCCGCATAACGGGCAAACACCCGATCACGGAGGGCGTTGAGGCGCGCTTTGACATCCGCGACGAACACTACCAAACGCAGATCACCGCGGACGACGCGACAGAGCTTTTCCGGACCGTGTCAGAGTCCGGCGGAGAGCAGGCCGGCGGCTATGTCCGCACGCTCGGCTCGGGCAGGATGTGCGTGATGACGCCCGGCCACACGGTCGACGTCTGGTATCACAAAGCGTTCAAAAAGCTGCTTGTCAACGCAATGCGCTGGTGCCTTGGGGCCGACTGAACGCGCCGCCGCAGCGCGCGGTCGGCACGACAGCGCGAAGCATGGTAGGTAGTATGCGGCTGTGCGCGGTCGGCGCTGCAACGCGCAGCGCAGCAGCGCGAAGCGCGGTGGCGCGAAGCACGGCAGCGCGAAGCGCGGTGGCACACGGCAACGCGCCGCCGCCGCAACGGCAAGAAGCGCCCTCTCTGCGGGGGCGCTTCTTGCCGTTGCGGTTCCATGCTCTGATTTTTACAAAATCGGTCGTCTCACCAGCTGTCTCAGCGGCTGTCTCACCAGCTGTCTCACCAGCTGTCTCACCATCTGCCTCACCACGGTATTTCCCGTGCCATCCAGTCCCTCAACACAATGCGTTCCTCGTCGGAGTGCTTTAGGTCCTCCGGTTCATAGCTGCGGTCGCGAATGAAGTAGTCCGCGGCCCACGCGTCATTGCCGCCTTCGACATCCCTGCAATAGAGGCGGAAGGTGTAGCCCTCGGGGCGCAGCCCGTTGAACAGCTGTGTCATCGCCATGTTCAGCGGCGCGCGGGAGAGCCGCTCCGCGTAGCCCGTCGTACCCGTGCAGCCGTTATTGGAGGACCGCGCCGTCGTCACAACGCAAATGCGCTTGCCCCGCCCCTCCTCGAGCAGCGGCAGAAAGGCGTTGACGGCCCGCAGCGCGCCGATGCAGTTATAGTCATACGCGGCGAGCAGGCTGTCAAAATCCAACGGGTCCGAAATCGAGGCCTCCGGATCCCCGAACGTCCGGTCAATGTTGACGATCAGCATGTCGACCGGAACACCGACCTTCTTTTTTGCGGCCAGCGTATACGCGTGATCGCACGGGTCAAAGCCAAAGCAGGTCAGGCGCTCCGCCTGCGGGCGGCGCGGCCCGTCCGGCGGATAGCCCGCGAACACATCCCAGCCCCTTTTCAAAAACGCGTCCGTCAGCGCCTGACCCAGAGCATCCCCCGCGCCCGCGATCACGACCGTTTTTCCGATTGCTTTTTCAACTGTGCAGTTTGTTTTATTCTCCATGATTAGTATCTCCTTTGCAAAAGCGATCCGCGGATTTTTGGGTTTGCGGATCCCCGGTCATTTGTCCATCCCGCCCGTCAGAACGGCCACGCGGCCCCTTCGTTATCGATCAGGACCATACGGTCCTCCCAGTCCCGATCTTCGATAAACTGCGGGACCGCGGACTGCGCCGTCTCCCACGGCTCAAATTTGCCGCCGTGCATACGTTCGAGCGCCTGCCCGTCCCGCTCGATCTTTGGAGAGCGCACCCAACCGGGGTGGTAGAGCCGAAACGAGTACCCCAACGGCGAGAGCCGGTTGAACATCAGACGGAGCGCCATATTCAACGCGGTCTTGGACATGCCGTAGCCCGAAATCCCCGTGCGGTGGCTCACGCTGACGACGCCCGCCTCGGAGGATGTGAAACACAGCCTCTTTTTGCCGCTCTCCATGAGCGGGAGGAAGGCCTGAACAAGCCGGATCGCGCCGAGCGCGTTGATGTTGAAAGCGGACTCAAACGACGTAAAATCAAACTCCCCTTTGATGTCGGAAGCCCCCCGGCCGCCGAACCCGGCCGCGTTGTGAACCAGCATATCCAAAGAGCCCGCCTTCTCCCGGACGCGCTCCGCCGCCGCGCACACGGAGTCCGCGGAGGAACAGTCCAGAGGGACGATTTCCATCTGCCGCGGGTACTCGCTCTGAAGCTGTTCCATCAGCGTCAGCTCCCCGACGTATTTTCCGCCGTACACCGTCCAGCCCCTGCGGAGAAATTCTCTGCACATCTCCAAACCGATGTTGCGGTCCGCGCCGCTAATTACAACTGTACTCATAGTAACCTCCTTTTTTGTCGCTCCGCTCCGTCACAAATAGCGACGAACCGGAGGTTGGGGTGTGGAGAGGGGATTCCCCGCGCCATGACTTTTGTCCGATTCATCATATCGAAACGGCCGGGTTTTGTACATTGTAATTTTCAGATCTTCTGGTACTTTTCCGTGAAACCGCATGGCCGTTTTCTGATTTTTGTGCCATGACGATTCCTCATAAAATCAAATCATATTTTTTCGCCTCAAAACGATAGGCGCTGCCGTCGTAGCCGATGCCGCCGCAC
>JAITSR010000075.1 GCA_031287655.1 Clostridiales bacterium | reverse complement strand
CCTTCCGCCGCGTCCGCGTTCTCCCTTGAATTTGCGTCGGCGGATTCGCCGTTCGTATCCGGCACTGCCGATCCTGTGCTCCCGGCTGCGCCCGAGCTTGAACTCACGGTCGCTGAGCCTGTGCCGTCGGAACCGGCGTTTGACGTTGCCGCGCCCGAACCTGAACTCGCTGCCCCCGAGCCTTCCGTCGCGTCCGAAGCGGAATCCGTTCCCGAGTCTGTGTCCGCCGCCGCGCCCGCTGTTTCTCTTGAATTCGCGTCCGCCGCCGTGCCTGTGTCCGAATATGCCGCCGCGCCCGCGTTTTCCCTAGAATCCGCGTCTTTAGTCGATTCCGTTCTCGCATTGGCGCCTGATCTCGCACCCGCCCCGGCCCCCGCTCCCGACACCGCGCCCGAACGGACTGTCAGCGCGGAGCTGGTCGTCAACGGCGCGATGACGACGGTGTGTGCCAACACCTCGGAGCTGCTCTTTTTGGATGTGTTCAACCACATCGAAATCGACCGCTCCAACCCAAACGGACATCTGCGGCTGATGTTAAACGGCGCGCCCGCGAACCTGACCGACAGAATAAAAACAGGGGATCAGGTTGAGATCGCGTGGACGCGCGACTAATCCTGACCCCCGGCGTGTTTTTGATGCTTTTTCCGCGGTGAAAAAGTATGATTACGATTACTATACGTTACGCACCACTTTATTGGAACGCAGGCATCTTGTACAAACACTGATCGTCTGTGGCGTACCCTTGACGATCGCCCTGACCTTCCTGATATTCGGCTTCCACTTCCGGCTCGTCCGCCGCACCGAATGGCTGACGTTGTTGCCAAACACCGTCGCTTTGTCGCAAATCGCGCATCTTGCCATATCTATCGTTCACCTCCCTCGTTTACGATGTTAGAAACAAAAATACGATTATCGCAGAACTAATATCCTGACACGATGGGGTCAATTTTATCATATCCGCGCGGGAAAGCGCAATAGCGGCGGCAAAAAAGATTAAAAGATTGACTTTTTTGCGCTTTGAGGTATACTTGGAACGTTCGTTGCGGGAGGTGACTTGCGATTCTGCGGATTGTGGCGGGTAGTCTGGGCGGGAGGCGCATCAGATCGCCGGAAGGCCGACTTGTGCGGCCGACGGCGGAGAGCGTTCGGGAATCGATTTTTAACATCCTTTCGGCCTCGGTCGAAGGGGCGGTGTTCCTCGACCTTTTTTCCGGCTCCGGCGCGGTCGGGATCGAAGCGCTGAGCCGCGGCGCGCGCAAGGCCGTTTTCGTGGACGACAGCCGCGTCGGCTGTGAGATCATTCGCGCGAATTTGTCCGCGCTCGCGCTGACGGAGCGCTCCTGCGTGCTCTGCGCCGACGTGACGGACGAAACGGCGTTCCCTCCGGCGCTCTCCGGCGCGCTTCTGCGTCTGAGCGAAACCGGGGCGGACCTGATTTTCGCGGACCCGCCGTATAAGCTCCCAAAGCTCACACTCCTGCCGGAGTTTATTGTCGCGACCGGTTGCTGCGCCGGTGGGGCCTTGCTGATTGTCGAGCACAGTCGGCGGACGGAAATGCCGGAGCGGGCGCGCGACTTTGTCAAATATCGGACAAGGGAATACGGCGACACCGGGCTTTCATTTTATCGCGCCGAACCAAATTGTGAATTGTGAATTGCATAAGGAGGAAAAATCGATTGAGCGATCCGCAGACCTATATCTATCCGGGCAGTTTTGACCCCGTGACAAACGGGCATCTCGACATCATCTCCCGCGCGTCGCGCATGTGCAAACAGCTGATTGTCGCGGTCGGCCGGAACCGCGAAAAAAAAACGCTGTTCACGGTTGAGGAACGGATCGCGATGCTGCGCGAGTCAGCCGCCCGCGTCGCGGACTCCGCCGGACGCCCCGGAGGCGGCAATATCGAGGTCGTCAGTTTTACGGGGCTTTTGGCCGATTTTGCGCGTCAGTGCGGCGCGAGCGTAATCGTGAAGGGGCTGCGCGCGATGTCGGATTTTGAATACGAGTTTCAGATGGCGCTGCTGAACAAATATCTTGACGAGCGCATCGAGACCATTTTTATGATGACAAACGTCCAGTTCACCTATTTGAGTTCCAGCGCGGTCAAAGAGCTCGCGCTAAACGGCGCGGACATCAGCGGGCTCGTGCCGGACGGCGTGCAGGAGCGGATCCGCTTCAAGGTGACAAGCCAAAGAGGATAAGGGGATAAAGGAAATAAAAGGAGATGAAAAAACAGCCGCATGGACATCTATCAATTGATTGACGCGCTCGAGGACCTGTTGGAGAGCAGCGCGCCGGTCCCGCTCTCGGGCAAGCGTCTCGTCTCCGTTTCAGACGCGGCCGAGATCATCCGGCAGCTCCGGCTTTATATCCCCGAGGAAATGAAAGAGGCCGCGAGGATTAAGTCGGAGCGCGAGACGATCTTAAAAAAAGCCGAGTATGAAGCGCAGCGCTTGATGAAAGACGCGGAGAGACAATTTGCCGAACGCGTCGACGACCATGAGATCATCAGCGCGGCGTACAAACAGGCAAATGAAATCGTCGCCGCGGCGCAGGCAAACGCGCGCGAACTCAAAAAAAGTTCTTATGAATATACGGCGCGGCTGCTCGAAAAAGTCGAAGAAGGCATCTATGGAACCGTCGAGACGCTGCACGAGAACCGGCGGGAGATCGAAACCTTCAAAGAACAAGTCTGAGTCAGACGCGCACGGCCCACCCGAAGGAATCCTCGCCGGTTCCCCACTGGATACCCGTCAGCGTGTCATACAGCTTCTGCGAAACCGGGCCGATCTTTCCGCCCGAAAGCGGCATGGACACGTCGCCGTAGATCAGTTCGCCGATCGGGCAGACCACCGCGGCGGTCCCGGTGCCGAAGGCTTCCTCCAGCGTCCCGTCCCTGTATGCGTCCAAAAGCTCGTCGATCGTGATCTGCCGTTCTTCTACCGCATAGCCGAACTTCTTTAAAAGCGAAATCGCGGAATCCCGCGTGACGCCGGGCAGGATACTGCCTTGCAGCGCGGGCGTGGCGAGCTTGCCCGCGATTTTAAAGAACACGTTCATCGTACCGACTTCTTCAATATATTTGCGATGAATCCCGTCGAGCCACAGCACCTGTGAAAAGCCAAGCTCCTTGGCTTTTTCCTGGGATTTTAAACTCGCGGCGTAGTTCGCGGCGGCCTTTGTGAAACCGAGTCCGCCCCGCACGGCGCGGACGTAGTCCGTCTCGACAAAAATCTTCACGGGATTCAGCCCTTCGGGGTAATACGCGCCGACGGGGGACAGAATGATGATAAAGAGGTAGGTGTTCGACGGGCGCACGCCGACATAGGGGTCTGTCGCGATCACAAACGGGCGGATATAGAGCGACGTACCCTCCGCGGTCGGAATCCAGCTCTGTTCGAGACGGATCAGCGCCTTTAGCGCCTCGAGCGCGAAAGTCTCGTCGAGCTCCGGGATACAGAGCCGTTCGTCGGAAGCGTTTAAGCGCGCAAAGTTCATTTGCGGCCGGAACAGCAGAATCTCCCCGTCCTTTGCCCTGTATGCCTTCAGGCCTTCAAAGACCGCTTGGCCGTAGTGCAGCACCATCGCCGCGGGGTCGAGGCTGAGGTTCTGATACGGCACGATCCGCGGGTCGTGCCAGCCCGTGCCTTTTGTGTAATCCATCAGGAACATGTGATCCGTGAAAATTCTGCCAAAACCGAGCTGTGTCTGGTCGGCCGGTTTGGCCTTCGGCGACGCCGTTTTTGTGATTTTTATGTCGTTGAGATTCATCGTCCCCTCCATACGTCTGACTTAAACTATTTATCGTGTATCATAACACAACCGCGTCGCATTAAGCAACCGGCTTCAAACAATTGATGAACCGCTCGGCGAAGAATTTGACAGGATTATGAACGTTCGCGTAAACTTCTCGCGGGAGTTGGAACTTTGAACAGGTACGCGCTGGATTCAAACATTATCTCATATTTGCTCAAAGACGACATACGCGTTGTCGGGCGAATACAAGCCGAGACGTCCAGTGGAACTATTGTCATACCACTGATTTTGACGTACCGCATTTTTCATCAGCCTTTTCATCGGAGAATTTATTCTAGCGTCAGTATACACTTTGCAGCGGCTTGCCACAAGTGCTTAACATCGTGATCATGTTGACATCAAATTACCGCATTGATATAATCAAAACAAGAGACGAAGGAATGGTCATAACTATGAAGAACAGAGACTACGATATTATTATACCCGATGTGCTTCCACCGAGCGACGACCGCGTGTTCCGGTCCATAATGATTCACCCTGACGCGAAGCCGGGCTTAATTGATTTGCTGAGCGCGTCGATCGGTATTCCGGTGCGC
>JAITSR010000447.1 GCA_031287655.1 Clostridiales bacterium | reverse complement strand
CCTGACACACAGGGAGTGCGAATACGTCCCCTGCCATAAAACGGCGGACACGGAAAACTTCAACTGTCTGTTTTGCTATTGCCCGCTCTATTTTATGGGCGATCAGTGCGGCGGTACACCCGCATACAATCCGAACGGGGTAAAGGATTGCAGCGGCTGCATGCTGCCGCATGTCAAGGCAAACTACGGCTATGTCGTCAACCGACTGGCCGCCGCAGCGCGCTAGCAGCCTGAGAGCGCGCTAGCAGCCTGAGAGCGCGCCGCCCCGTCCTCCGGGTCAAACGCGCCGCTGTCCGCGTCGTTGAGGACACCGAAAAAAACGGTGCAAAAGCACTGGACAGTGCATAAAGAATGTGGTTTGATATACGGTAAATGGAAATTCGGGCGACAAGGCGACTGATCATGGGGGGCGGTGGCGCTATGCTTGAAGTGAAATGGGTCTGGGAAAATCTAAAGGGCTATCGGAAACGGTATGTTCTGTGTTTTCTGCTTTCGGTGACGATTCAGCTGTTCGTGCTGATCAACCCGAATCTCGCGCGCCGTCTGGTTGACGAGGCGCTTCTCGGAGGAAACACGCAGCTTCTGGTTCCGCTGGTCTTGACGATGTGCGGCGTGACGTTCGGGCGGACGGTAATCGGCTATGGAATGATGGCGCTCGTCGAGTTTTCATCACAGGGGCTCGTCTTTAATCTGCGCAAGCGAATGTACGAAAACTTTCAGAGACAGGATATGTCTTTTTACGGTTCCAACCCCGTGGGCGACCTGATGACGGCGATGACCAGCGATATGGACATGATCCGTCACAACGTCGCCTTCGTTTTCCGTCAAATCATCTCGGGTCTCGTGCTGTTTTTAGGTACGACGATCTGTTTTTTTGTGATCAACTGGAAATTCGCGCTCTGCATTATCGCGCTGACGCCGCTGATTTTCTGTGTGACGTTCGTCTACAATAAACGCGTGCGCCATATCTATATCGAGCTGCGCCGCCGCCTGAGCCTTTTGAACACCGACGCGCAGGAGAACATCGAGGGCAACCGCGTCGTCAAGGCGTTCGCAAACGAGCGGTACGAGATCGAAAAGTTTCAGGAACGCAATGGCGCGTACCGCGAGCAGAACCTTTTCGCGCAGCGCACTTGGCTGAAATACTTCCCATACATCGAGGGTCTCGCCCAGAGTATGGCCGTGACGACGCTGCTGTTCGGCGGTATCTTTCTGATCCGGGGCGAGCTTACGGGCGGCGAGTACATGATGTTCTCCTCCCTCTCGTGGGCCGTGACGGATCCGCTGCGCCAGCTCGGACAGCTTTTTAACGACCTTCAGCACTTCTTCGCGTCCGCGATGAAGATGATGACGATTCTCGGCAGCCATCCGCGCGTCGTGACGCCCGAGCATCCGAAGGCCCCCGCGGGGGCGGACGGTGCGGCGGCGGCGTCCGCAGTAGGCGCAGATGCGACGGAGGCAGCAGCAGGCGCGGCGGCGGGAGCGAAATCTGACGCGGCGGGCATAGCAGAGGCAGCAGCAGGCGCGGCGGCGGGAGCGGAATCGGGGACGGCCGCGGCCGCAAAAGCCCGGGCGGCGGCCACGAGGATCCGCGGCGACATCGCGTTTCACAACGTCGGATTCCATTTCGGCCAAGGGCCCGTCCTCGCGGACATCAGCTTTCATATCCGGCCCGGCGAGACCTACGCGCTGATGGGCGAAACGGGCAGCGGCAAGACGGTGATCGCGGACTTGATCTCGCGCTTTTATGACGTCACGAGCGGTTCCGTGACAATCGACGGCGTGGACGTGCGCGACTGGGATTTGCACGCGCTGCGCTCCGGAATCGGCATGACGACGCAGGAGACCTTTCTGTTCTCGGATACCGTCGACGGCAACATCGCCTACGGCAGCCCCGACCTCCCGGAGGAGGACGTCAAACAGTTCGCGCGTATCTCCGCCGCGCAGTTCATCGACGGAATGAGCGACGGCTACGACACGATCATCGGCGAGCGCGGCGTCGGGCTCTCCGGCGGGCAGAAGCAGCGGATCGCGCTCGCGCGGGCGCTCGCGATCCGGCCCAGTATCCTGATCCTAGACGACACGACGTCCGCGGTCGATATGGAGACCGAAAAATATATTCAGGAGCAGCTGACGCAACTCGACTTTCCCTGTACGAAGCTGATTATCGCGCAGCGAATCTCGTCCGTTAAAAAAGCGGATTGCATCCTCCTGTTAAAGGACGGCAAGGTCGCGGAGCGCGGGTCACACGAGGCGCTGCTCGCGGCGCGGGGCCAGTATTACGAGCTCTGGAAAATCCAGACCGGCGCGGGGGAGCTTCCGGAGTTTATGGACCCGCCGCCGGGCGCGCCGACCGACGCCGGTCCGACAGGCCAAACAGGCCAAACAGGCGAGACAGGCGCGGCAACCGCGGCGGACACACGAAAGGGGGTGCGGTAAATGGCGCAGCGCAATAAATACGACATCGACGAGCAGCTCGAAACCCCTTTCAGTTTTCAGCATTTAAAGCGCAGCTACATCTATATCAAGCCGCGCCTCCCCCGAATGATCTTCGCGCTCGCGCTTTCATGTACCGCGAGCATTATGGCGCTCACGGTTCCCCGTATGGTCGAGCGCGCGATCGACGTCAGCGTGCCGAATAAGGACTACGGGGAGCTCTGCCTGCTCGCGCTCGCGGCGGTGATTGTGATCATCGGGAGCATTATGCTTGTCAAGGCGCGCGCGTATATCATGAGCAAGGTCGGGCAGGACATCATCTTCGACATCCGCAACGATCTGTTCGCCCATCTGCAAAGCCTTCAGTTCTCGTATTTCGACGACCGGCCGCACGGCAAAATCCTCGTGCGCATCGTACAATACGTCAACGCCGTGTCGAACATGCTGAGCAACGGGATCATCGACTTCATTCTCGAGATTTTCAATCTCATTTTCATCATCTTTTTCATGTTCGCGACGAATGTCCGGCTCTCGTTCGTCGTGCTCGCGGGCCTGCCCGTGCTGTTTACGGTGCTGTTTTTAATCAAGCCCGCACAGCGCCGCTCATGGCAGGCCGTCAGCAACAAGAGCTCGAATCTGAACGCGTATATCGCCGAGAGCATCAACGGGATGCGCGTCACGCAGATTTTTACGCGCGAAGCCGAAAACGCGGAAATTTTTCAGCGTCTCGCAAAAAACGCTCGGCGCGCGTGGATCAAGGCCGCGATGATCTCAAACCTCGTCTGGGTCTCGGTCGACAACATCTCGCAGGTGATCACGGCGTTTCTCTATGTCGTCGGCGTGCTGTGGTCCGTTCCGGCGGTCAGCCTCGGCGTGATCATCGCGATGGGCAACTACTCATGGCGCTTTTGGCAGCCGATCAACCGGCTCGCGCAAATCTACAACGACTTTTTAAACGCGATCGCGTATCTCGAGCGGATTTTTGAAACGATCGACGAACCGGTTCTGATTGAAAACGCGAAGGACGCGTATGATCTGCCGGAAATGCGGGGCGACGTCACATTTGAAAACGTCTCGTTCGGATATGAGGACAATCGCCTCGTGCTGCGCGACCTGAACTTTTCGATTCCGGCCGGTATGAGCGTCGCGCTCGTCGGGCCGACCGGCGCGGGCAAGACGACGATCGTGAACCTGCTTTCGCGCTTTTATAACCTCATGGGCGGGCGAATCCTGATCGACGGACACGACATCGCGAAGGTGACGCTCCGCTCGCTCCGGAGCCAGATGGGAATCATGCTGCAAGACAGTTTCATCTTCTCCGGCACAATCGCCGACAACGTGCGCTACGGGCGGCTCGACGCGCAGATGGATCAGATCGGGGCCGCCGCGCATGTCGTACACGCCGACGATTTCATTTCGCACACATCGGAGGGCTACGAGACCGAGATCAAGGAGCGCGGCGGGCGGCTGTCGCAGGGGCAGAAGCAGCTTTTGAGCTTCGCGCGGACGATCATCGCGGACCCCAAGATTCTGATCCTCGACGAGGCGACGTCCTCGATCGACACAAAGACCGAGGCGTATGTGCAGGAAGGGATCAACCACTTGCTCAAGGGCCGCACCTCTTTTATCATCGCGCACCGGCTCTCGACGATCCGGCACTGCGACCGGATCATGTACGTCAAAGATCAGGGGATCAGCGAATACGGCACGCATGAGGAGCTCATGCAAAAGAAGGGCGACTACTATGAGCTGTATACGTCGCAGCTGCAGGAATTATAATTGTATTACTTTTTTTTGGCTGTAATGTTTCTTCACGGACAGAGGTTTCTTATGATGTAGGACAAAAAAGAGAACCGTTTTTGAGAAACCTAAAGGAGGAAACGACAGATGGCGCCTAAGTGGACGGAACGAAATGAGAAGCGCGCGGAACTGAACAAGAAACGCGAAAAGAGGGACGCGGGACGTGCTCTCGTCTTTTGGGCGGCTTTGGCCGGTTTGATCTGTCTGGCCCTGCTGTCGGGCTGCGGCGCGGCGGGCGGGATGTCGGATTTGGCGGCAACAACGATGCGGGAAACGACGGCGGCCGCCACAGCTCCGGCTGCCGGGGTCATGGACGACGGCTACGGTTCCGGCGGCTACGATTCAAAAGACTTCGATTCCGGCGACTACGAAGATGCATTTGAGGTTGCCGACGCTTACGCGCAGCAGAGCGCTTCCGCCGCGGCCGCAGATTCGGTTCAAGCGGGCGCGGCCGGCGCGG
>JAITSR010000443.1 GCA_031287655.1 Clostridiales bacterium | reverse complement strand
ATTCATCGCAAGCTCGCGCCTAAGGTCGCCTTCCACCTGATAGGCGCGGTCGATCAACTCGCGCAGGCTGCTGATCTCGTCGTCGGAGAGATCGCGCACCCTTGTGTCGGGGCTCACGCCTGTCTTTTTTAAGATTTCATTCGCCTTCGACCTGCCGATCCCGTAGATATAGGTCAGGCCGATTTCCACCCTTTTTTCTCTGGGCAGATCAACACCGGCAATACGCGCCATTCTTATTGCACCTCCAAAATATTTTAAAAGGAAATCCCAAAGCTAAGACTGCCCCGCTTCCGCTCAGCCTTGGCGCTGCTTGTGCTTGGGGTTCGCGCAAATCACCATCACGCGTCCCTTGCGCTTTATGATCTTGCATTTTTCACAAATAACCTTTACTGACGGCTTTACTTTCATGTTGTCCACCCTCCTTAAAAAGCGGCCTACTTGGCCCTCCATGTGATCCTGCCCCGCGTGAGGTCGTAGGGCGAAAGCTCCAGTGTCACGCGGTCGCCCGGCAGAATCCTGATAAAATTCATCCGCAGCTTGCCGGAAATATGCGCAAGCACCTTGTGCCCGTTTTTTAACTCCACCTGAAACATCGCGTTGGGGAAAGACTCCACCACAACACCTTCGACTTCGATTACATCATCTTTGGACATACAGTCACCCTTTCCTCCGCCAACGCATTACACCTTTCCACGATCAAATTACGGCTCTCCGCCAAGACCCGCCGGACCTGCCGGTCCGTCGCCCCCTCTCCGGAAAAGGCCTCCCGGAGCTCCGAAAGGCACAGCCCGCAAAAAGCCAAGTGCTTCATCTTCTTTACCTTGGGCTTTGCGAGCATACGATGCCTGCCGTCGGCTATCAGCACAAGGTCCCCGCGGAGCCACCGGACGATCACAAACGGCCTGCCGCGATCCCTGCCGCGCTTGGATATTACAACATGTCCGGCCAAATCCTCAGCCGTCTCAACACTATATAACAAATTTACCCGATCCGTCAAATAAAGGCCCCTATTATAAACTGATCAGCGGTTAACGTGTTCACAATCGTCGCCGTCGGCACACAATCCCGCCGTCGACACGCGACGCGACCTTGCCTCCACTTTCTCGCTCCAACGAGCTCCGCCCTGCAACGCCAATCCATGGCGTTACAGCATCAGACCGCGACGCTCAAAAGCTCCGGCGCGCCGTCGCAGACAAGGAGCGTATTCTCATAGTGCGCGGAGAGCGACCCGTCCCTCGTGACGATCGTCCACTTGTTGGACATTACGTCGACGTCGCAGGCGCCCGCGTTGACCATCGGCTCCACCGCGAGCGTCATGCCCTTTTGCAGGCGGCCGCCCCGGCGTTCGCGGCGCTCGACGAAATTGGGTATCTGCGGTTCCTCATGCAACTCGGTTCCGATCCCGTGGCCGACGAAATCCCGCACGACCGAAAAACCGGCCGCCTCGACACAGCGCTGCACGACGCGGGAAATATCCGATACGCGATTTCCCGGAACCGCGGCCGCCGCCGCCTGCCAAAAGCTTTCCTCCGTGACACGGATCAGCCGCTCGGCGAGCTCAGAAACGCTGCCGACGCGAAATGTGCGCGCCATGTCGGAATGATACCCCTTGTAGAGCACGCCCATGTCGATGCTCACGATGTCCCCGCTCTTTAACTTGCGGGCGCCGGGTATCCCGTGAATCACTTCCTCGTTGACCGAAATGCACGCGGCCGCGGGAAAGTCCGGCGCGCCCTCCACGAGACCCGGCTGGCCCCGGAAGGACGGCAGACCGTCGTTCTTGCGGATAAAGACGTCGGCCGCGCGTTCGATCTCCCTTGTTGGAACGCCCTCTTTGACGAGCGGCTCGACGATTTGAAAGCAGCGCGCGAGAATGTCCCCCGCCCTGCGCATGAGGTCAATCTCACGCCTCGACTTAACCGAAATCATGCGCCGGACCCGCTTGGGCCGTCGGATTCACCCTGCCCGAACACCTTTGCGAGCGCCGACACCATCTCCGCCGACGTATCCTCGACCTTTTCGTGGCTCGTGATCTCGAGCAGCACACCGGCCTTGCGGTAGAAATCGAGCAGCGGCGCGGTCTGCGCATGGTACACGGCGAGCCTTTGCAGCACGGTCGCCTCGCGGTCGTCGTCCCGCTGGACCACCTCTCCGCCGCAATTGTCGCAGAGACCTTCGACGGCGGACGGGTTATATTGAATATGGTACGTCTTGCCGCAGCCGCGGCACACGCGCCTGCCGGAAAGCCGCCCGACGATCTCGGCGTCCGTGATCGAGATGCTCACAACGGCCCCGAGCTTTTGGCCGAGCGAGGTCAAGAGTGAATCCAGCGCCTCCGCCTGCGGAATATTCCGGGGGAAGCCGTCTAAAATAAAACCCTTCGCGCAGTCGGGTTCGGCCAGCCTGTCTTTGACAAGGTTGACCGTAAGCTCGTCCGGCACGAGGCCGCCCGCGTCAAGATAGGCTTTCGCGGCCGTGCCAAGCGGCGTACCCTCCCGGATGTTCCGGCGGAAAATCTCCCCCGTCGAAATCTGCGGGATGCCATAGCGCCGCATGATCTGTTCCGCCTGCGTCCCTTTTCCGGCGCCCGGCGCGCCCAATAAAACAACATTGACCATATTGTTCATTTTCCCTCAGCCCAAAAAGCCTTTGTAGTGGCGCATCAGCATTTGCGACTCGATCTGCTTGACCGTATCGAGCGCGACGCCGACGAGGATCAGTACGGAGGTGCCGCCGAACCACAGATTGCGGACGCCCGTGATCGTGCCCATAATATTCGGAAAGATCGTGATCAGCGCGAGGAAGATACCGCCAAACCATGTGATCCGGTACAGAATCCGCGAGATAAAGTCCGCGGTCGGCTTGCCCGGACGGATACCGGGGATAAACCCGCCGTTCTTGCGGAGGTTGTTCGCGACCTCGACCGGGTTGAACTGCACGATCGTATAGAAGAACGTGAAGAACACGATCAGGACCGCGTTCAGCAGCGCGTACCATATCGACGACTGAAAATTCACAATCCCCTGCACAAACGGGCTCGTGTTGCCGGCAAAGAAAAACGCGACGATCGTCGACGGCAAAGAGAGGATCGACATTGAGAAAATGATCGGAATAACGCCCGCCATGTTGACCTTGATCGGCAGGTGCGAACTCTGGCCGCCGACCATCTTGCGCCCGACGACGCGTTTTGCGTACTGCACCGGAATCCGGCGCTCGCCCTGCTGGACCCAGATCGCGGCCGCGATCACACCGACGAACACGATCACAATCCCGATCAGCGCGACGACGCCGCCAAGGCTCACCGCGCCTCTGCCGGAGGCGTCCGTCTGGTACACGATCGTAAAGAGGGAGAGCACGGCCTGCGGGGCGCGCGAGACAATACCCGCGAAGATAATCAACGAGATACCGTTGCCGATGCCCTTGTCCGTAATCTTTTCACCGAGCCACATCAGAAAAGCGGTACCCGCCGTGAACGACATCGTAATCGTCAAAAAGCTCCACACATTGACGCTGTACACCGCGGTACGGAGACCGAAATAGAGCGCGACCGCCTGCACCAACGCGAGAATGACCCTCGCGTAACGCACCCATTGCTGGATCGTCTTGCGCCCTTCCTCGCCCTCTTTTTGGAGGCGTTCGAGGTAGGGGATCGCGACAGTCAGGAGCTGCATAATAATCGAAGCGTTCACATAAGGCGTGATGCCCATCGCAAAGATCGTCGCCGAACTAAAAGCGCCGCCGGTCAGGGTATCGATAAACTGGC
>JAITSR010000416.1 GCA_031287655.1 Clostridiales bacterium | reverse complement strand
CAAGTTAAACGAGGTGCATCGTCAAATACAGAAAGATGAACTGTCTGACATATTACGAACACTTGGCTATTCCCTGACAGCGCAAATTGAACAGCCGTTACCGAATGGGAAAAAATTGGTGCAGATGGATTTTAGAATGTAAATTCCGGTCTATCGACGCAGAAGAATTTTTGCGTTAAGTGGGGACTGGATGTAAAGCAGCCGCATGAAAGCCCCGCCGCGTGTAGAATACTCGCTGACAGAATTAGGCTGCGGCCTAAAAAGTATTCACATTGCGCCAAAATATTTTTTGGAATGGTGAAAGGTTTGAGGCGGCTCAATCGTATTCAATGCAGATGCGAAAACAGACGCGGCTTCGGATTCAAAACACCAACGTTTAGGAGGGCAACTTATGAAATTCATGAAAAGATTTATCGCAATAGCAGCCGTCGCGGTTATGACCACCGCGTTCGGCGCGACGGCGGCTTTCGCCCACGGACATCAAGGCGGCGCGGCGGCGGCCTACGCGGTCTGCAAGGTTGAAAGCTGTGTCAAGACAGGACGGCACACGCACAGCGGCGCATATTACACGGCCCATTATTACGGCGACGGTCACGACTACCACGATTACTGCGCCGTGACCGATTGCGCGCTCGTCGGATACCACGAACACGACGGGGCGTATTGTTTCAGCCACACCGCAAACGACGGGCATCGTCACAACCTTGCGACGGGGAATCATCGCTGCCATTAGAGGCGTTTTCCATGAAAAGCGAAGCCGAGGCGCGCCGCGCGGTAGAGTTATACGCCGACACGGTGCGCCGCATCTGTTTTTTACACTTAAAAAACCACAGCGACGCGGAGGACGTGTTTCAGGAAACATTTCTGAAATACGTCCTGCGAGCCGCGCCTTTCGAGAGCGGCGAACACGAAAAGGCGTGGCTGATTCGTGTCGCGGTCAACGCCTGTAAAGACGTATACAAAAATTTTTTTCGGCGTAAGGTTTTATCTTTGGAGGCGCTGGACTCAGAACCGTCTTATAACATGCCGGATAGCGGCCGGGCGGTCTTGGACGCGGTTCTCGCCTTGCCGGAAAAATACAGGAACGTCGTCTATCTTTTCTACTACGAGGGGTATTCGGCGGTAGAAATCGCAAGCTTGCTCGGTAAAAATGAAAATACGGTGTACACTTGGCTCTCGCGGGCAAAGGCGAAATTGAAAGACGCTCTCGGAGGTGATTTCGCGGATGAATAGGATAAAAGACGCGTTTTCCGCCATACGCGCCGAGGACGCTCTCAAGGCAGGCACAACGCGTTTTATGCAAGCTGAAATTCAAAAAGCGTCGGCGAAAAAACGTCCGGCGGGTAAAAGAATCGCATTTGCGTCAGCGGCTTTCGCCGTCCTGTTTTTCTTTGGCGCGCTCTCTTATATCAGCTATTTTACACCGACGGCTTTTCTGGATTTTGACATCAACCCGTCCATAGAGCTTTCCGTCAATCGCTTTGGCAGCGTGATTGAAGCACACGCCTACAATCGCGAGGGCGAACAAATCCTTTCGGAAGCGAATTTAAAATACAAAACCTATCAAGACGCGACGCGGCTCATCGTGGACGCGGCTGTCGGCGGCGGATATTTGCGGGACGAAGCCATGATTTCCGTCACGCTGCAGACTGACAATATCGACGAAGAAAACCAAATGCTTATCAGCGTTGAATCCAGTATGGCGGCGGCGGTTTCGGAGCATCACATCGCGCCGCGGGCCGAGGTTTTCCCCGTGAGCGCGGAAGTGCGAATCGAAGCGCGCGGGCAGGACGTCAGCCCGGCAAAATATCTCGCCATTCTCGCATTGCAAAAGGTTGACCCCGCAGCCACGGTAGATTCCTGCCGCGATCACTCGATCGGTGAAATCCGTGGACTTACGCGGGAACATCACGGCGGTGCGGGTGAAATCGAAAGCGGCGGGCGGCAAGCTTCGGGCGGGCCTGATTCCGATATGGGTCATCACGGCGGCGGCCACCACGAAGCCATTACACTTCCGTGAATAATTCGTTTCCAAAATGGCCTTGATTTGCGCAAAATAGGGTGATATTCTGGAGCGAAGTGATGATGACGCTGCCGCTGATGTAAGATAAGGCGGGAAATAAAGGAGGATAAAAGAAACGTATGGGGTATTTGGGCGAGAACATTCCAAAATTGGGCTTTGGACTGATGCGGCTGCCGATGATCGGCAAAGACGTCGACATCGAACAGACAAAGGCGATGGTCGATCTGTTTATGTCCAAGGGCTTTAGCTATTTTGATTCCTCGTGGGCCTATATCGGCGGCCAGTCCGAGGAGGCGATCAAAACCGCGGTCGTCGACCGCTATCCGCGCGAGAGCTTCCAGATCGCGACAAAGTGTCCGGTGTGGCTTGTCAAGACCGAGCAAGAGGCAAAGCAAATGATATACACATCGCTTGCGCGCACGGGGGCGGGCTATATCGATTACTATCTGCTCCACAATCTCGGCGACGCCCGCACTCAAGTCTTTGACGACTTCGGCATGTGGGATTATGTCCGTGAACTGAAGGAAAAAGGGCTTGTGCGGCACATCGGTTTTTCGATCCATGACAGCGCGGACGCGGTCGACAAAGCCCTGACCGAGCACCCGGAGATGGAGTTTGTCCAATTCCAGCTGAATTACGACGACTGGGAGAGCCCCACGATTCAGGCGCGAAAATGCTACGAGGCCGCGTTGAAGCACAAAAAGCCGGTCGTCGTCATGGAGCCGGTCAAGGGCGGGCTTTTGGCGGATCCGATGGACAGCGTCAAAAAAATCTTCGCGGCAGCCGACCCAAGCGCCTCCCCGGCATCGTGGGCGATTCGTTTCGCGGCCTCTCTGGACAACCTCATCACGGTGCTGAGCGGCATGTCGACGATCGAGCAAATGCGGGACAACGTTTCATATATGGAAAATTTCAAGCCGCTCGACAAACGCGAGCGCGAGGTCATTGAAAACGCGAGGAAGGCGATCAGCGAGGTTCCGGGCATCCCCTGTACGGCCTGTGAATACTGCATGGAAGTCTGTCCCAAGAATCTGCGTATCCCGCATATCTTCGCGGCGTATAACAGGCAGCTTGTTTATGGCGGCGACGCGAAGGGCCGCTATGGGCTTGAGACGCGAACGAGCGGGAAGGCCTCCGACTGTATCGCCTGCGGCGGCTGCGAGCGGGTCTGCCCGCAGCACATCGAAATCATTCGGCATATGGAGGCGATCGCCCGGGATCTGGATCACTGAAATCTCAAAAACGCGGAAGTTGCGGAAGGTGGCGAAAGATGCGCAAATCGGTGACTGCCATATGGCATCGGTTTTCAGAACCCTTGCCACAGAAGGGTTCCAGCTTTTTTAGTCGAAAGTCGGGTTAAACTTGATTTCCAAAGAATCACAAATTGGCTTGTAGCCGATTTTTTGATAAATACTGTTGGAAGTTGAATTTGCCAAATCGGTGTACAGCACGCACTTGGAAAAACCGCGTTCCAATATTATACGGCTGACGGCGGCCACGCAAGAAGTCGCGTATCCTTTGCCGCGAAAATATGGCGGTGTGTAAACGTAATTGACACCGCAGACTGATCGCATTTCCCTACTGATGTTTGCCATCGAAACGGGTGTGCCGTTATCCGTCAAGATAAAAAGTTTCCCCGTCGAAATGTGATAGAGATAGCGTTCCGCATCACGATGTACAGACGGGGCTGTCCCAAAACAATCGCTATTGAATCCCTCGATCCAATAGGGTATAAACGCCATGTCATTTTCTTGCGCTGCACGCAAATGACCAACAGAAGAAATGCCGGGATTTACTTTTAGCAGTTCATAAATCCGCTGGCTTTTATTGATAGAATACTTCGTACCCTTATCAGCCGTGTACGCCCGCGCAAAACTTTCGGCCAAAGTGTTCTCCGCCATCACCCCCGCGAGCGCAAAATTGTTTTTTGATATTCCGGCAATCAGGCAGGCAACCGCCTCATGATCGTTTTGATTATCAGTCGCGTACAGCGTCAGGTTATACGGCGGCGTCATGATTGCGGTCAAGCGGATTCCCGTGTCGTCCGAAACAGTGGCCATGAACCAGTTAGCAGGGTCCCGCCAGTCTGTTTTATCTTTGCCTTCATTGCCGATGATGACATTCCCCAACGGAATTAAGTTCTGCGCTTCATGGCGCATCAGAATGTCGTAGGTGTCCTGAAAAAATAATTTGACATCATTATACAAATTAAACCGCATCGGAACCCTCCCCTTTTGTCATCTTTCGGTCAATCGGTCAAAATAGTCCTCAAATTCATCATAGTGATCCAACAAATCCTCAATGTTTACAAGTAGCAAATTGCCGGTTTCACTGTTTACCACTGTCGTCTCGCCCATATAAGCAATGACACGCGTTACTTTAAACGTCTCATCAGTTCCTATATTTCTGAGGACTTCCATATCATATAAGTGTCTGGCTTCATTCCTGAAAACTCTGCTCCGGTCAATAGTCGCCTTGCTCTTTACCTCTATCAAACATATGTGGCTGACGACTCACGCCGATGTTCACGCTTGATTTACGCGAACGACTCACGCCTTATGCTGCGCGCACAGGCAGAACGGGTGCCCCTCCGGGTCGAGCATAACGACGAAATGCTCTCCGCCGAATTGTGAGGCCGACCGCTTTGCGCCGAGGCCTTCCGCCTCCGCGACCGCGCGCGCCAAGTTTGCGACCTCAAAATTAAAGTGCATTTGCTTTTGCTGCGTACCCGGCTCGTCCGGCCATACGGGAGGACAATATTCGCAGTCGGTTTCCATAAATATAAGAGTAAAGCCCTCCGCGCTGACGACGGCCGGGCAGCCAAACATTACGCGCTTCTCCCAGCCGAGCAGATCCGCGTAAAAATCGCGCAGTTTTTCCCTCTCCTTGCAGTCGATGGCAATATCACCGATTTTGATTCCTTCAATCATTTGCAGCACCCTCTTTCAGTCTTCCAATAAATAACAAGTTGCGCATCCGGTAAAAAAACAAGTTGCGCATAATGAAAATAAACGCGAGCCACCGGCGACGATAAACCATCGGCGATGGCCCGCGTTTGTTCCCTGTTCCGGAGAAGCCGGGATTCGAACCCGGGCTAGAGTTGCCCCTACTAATGGTTTAGCAAACCATCCCCTTCAGCCGACTTGGGTACTTCTCCATAGCGGTAAAACACTGTTCCATGATTCAACTTTTAAGCGAATCCACAAATATGCGGCGCTCAGGAGGAATTATACACCAGACCGCCGAAATTGGCAAGGAAAAAATATTGCGCGCGGAATCGCGCGGATCACGGGCGGATTACGCGGGTTATACGCGAGTCAGACGAGGATCACGCGTGGATCACGCATGGCTCACGCGGGCCGCTTCATTTGTTTTTAATATTTTCTTCTTGAAATGTTAAGGCAGCTCCGATATACTTGAGGTGAACGCATTTTGAATCCAGAGGTGTACAAAAGAAATGGTCGCAGGGATATTTACGGACACGTTTTTCCCGGAGATCAACGGCGTCGCCACCTCGGTGCTGCTGTTAAAGCGAGAGTTGGAAAAGATCGGGCACACGGTGTATGTTTTTACGAGCTCTCACCCGGCGATGAAGCGCCTGCCCGACGTCGAGCACACCTATCGGCTCCCGAGCGCGCCGTTTGTCTTTCTGCCGGCCCGCCGGGTCGCCGTGTTTTACAAAAAGAGCGTCGCGCACCAAATCAGCCAACTCAATCTTGACATCATTCACACGAACACGGAGTTCTCGCTCGGCATGTTTGGCAAGCTGATCGCCGCGGCGCTGAACAAGCCCGTCCTCCACACCTATCACACGCTCTACGAGGACTATGTCCACTATATCACAAAAGGCCGTCTGCCGCATTTTTCGGCGGAGATGGCGCGCCGTTTCAGTCGAATCTACTGCAACAGCTGTTCCGCAGTCGTCACGCCGACGGACAAGACGCGGGACCTCTTGCTCGAATACAACGTCGAAAGGCCGATTTCGGTGATCCCGACCGGGATTGACGTTGAACAGTTCCGCCGCTCCGACGGCGACGCTGAAAAAATCGACGCGCTAAAGGCGGAGTTCGGGATCGGCCCGCGCGACAAGGTGATCCTCTACGTCGGCAGGCTCGCGCGCGAAAAGAACATCGACAGCGTCGTGCGGCAGCTGCCCGCGTATATCAAGGCGCATCCCGGCACAAAGTTTCTGATGGTCGGAAACGGGCCATGGAAGCAGGAGATCGAAACGCTCGCGCGGGGCCGCGGGATCGGGGGGCATATCATTTTTGCGGGGGAGCGGCCTTGGAGCGAAATCGCGATGTTCTATAAACTCGGAGACGTTTTCGTCAGCGCGTCACAGAGCGAGACGCAGGGTTTGACGTTCATCGAGGCGATGGCCGCGGGGGTCCCGGTGCTCGCGAGACAGGACCGCAGCGTGGAAAAACTGATTTTGGACGGCCATTCGGGCTGCCTGTTTGCGGACGAGGCGGAAATCCCCGCCAAGCTCGAGCGCGTCTTGGGCGACGAAACCTTCCGAAGTCGGCTGATTGCGAACGCGCGGGAAACCGCAGCCGATAATTCCGCGGCGCAGTTCGCGAAAAACATTGAGCGCGCCTATCAGAACACGCTCTACGAGTGGGACCTGCTCGGCAAAAAGTACATCCTGAGCAAGAGCGTGATCCAAAAAATCCTTCTCTAACGTTGAGGGACCAAAGCCGCGCAATTCACAATGCGCAATTCGCAATTCACAATGCACGGGGTGCAATTCACAATGCACAATTCAGAAAGCACATTGCGCGGTACGGGAAGCGAGCAGAAGATTTTTTTGACTTTGGTATTGTCATTTAATTCCAACTATGGTAATATGAGTTTGAAAGTCATCGGCGCTGGGCGTGACTTTCAAACTTTCGAGGGGAACCTTATGGTTCCGCCCCGATTCCCCCTTCCTTCACTGAAGATGAGAGGGGTTCGATTCAGAAACCTTGCGGGACACATCAATTCCCCACTGGGGAATTGATGCCC